>JADFYT010000193.1 GCA_015232935.1 Desulfamplus sp. | reverse complement strand
ATTGCAAAGGTTATCCAGTATGATCCGGCTGTGACCGCAAGTCTTCTGAGAACATGCAACTCCGCTTTTTTCGGGCTTTCCAATCCTGTAGAATCAATCAGGGACGCGGTCTCGATACTTGGTATTGATCAGGTTGTCGAACTTGCCCTGCTAAACGCCAGTGCAAAAACGCTGAATCGCCCCTGGAAAGGCTATGGCCTTCATGAAGGTGCGATGTGGAAGCATGCTGTATCATCTGCACTGATTGCAAAGGATATTGCAAAAAAGATATCTCCTGAAAGTCGGCACACTATCTTTACCGCGGCCCTGCTCAAAGATATTGGCAAGACAGTGCTGGATAAATTTATCCAGACCTCCTCGGACAAGATTCAGACTCTTGTTGAACAAAATGGCTACAGCTTTACCGAGGCTGAAAAAAAGGTAATTGGCACAGATCATGCCGAAATTGGTGCGATGATTGCCAAAATATGGAAATTCAGCCCCAAAATGGTCAAGATTATCAGACACCACCACCTTTCAAATGAGGCCATGGGAAAAGAGATAGAGATTGCTATTGTCTATCTGTCTGACTGTATCTGCATGATGATGGGCCAGGGAATTGGCGTTGAAGGGCTTGCATACCGATTCCATGACAGGATTATCAGGGAACTTTCAATGACACCGGATGATATTTCAACTATCATCGCTGACTTTACAATTAACATGCAAAAAGTCGAAGCTCTTCTGCGTGTCATATAAAAACACTAAACTATCCGAGGTCAATCAAATGACATTTTCAATCCTACTTGTAGATGACTCCATGCCAATGAGGGCGGTAATCAAAAAAGCATTTATGGCCGCCGGATATTCCGGTTCAGATTTTCATGAAGCCGCAAATGGCATTGAGGCTCTTGAAAGGCTGAAAAAGATCTGGGTTGATATTGTTGTAACTGATTTCACCATGCCGGAAATGAATGGACTTGATATGCTTCTCAGGATGAAAGAAGATGATCTTTTCAAGGATATTCCGGTTGTAGTTGTCTCCACCCAGGGCAGTCAGGAGAAAATAGATCAATTTATGAACAGCGGTGCAGCGGGTTACATCAAAAAACCGTTCACCCCTGAACAGATAAGAGATATGATAACCAATATACTTGGAGAGCCCCATGGCAACGAGCAATCTGATAACCCAGATAATGATTTCGATTTCTGAAGTCATGGAGACGATGTTTTATGTTCCGGTAGAGCCACGGCATGACCCCGTAACTTTTCAACGATCAGGCCTGCCTGAATCTGGCAGGGTTGAAACCGCCACAATCGCGTTTAGCGGTATTCTTTCAGGTACCATTGACCTGATGATTCCGGCCAGCCTGCTGTTGGTAATGACGGAAAATTTTATGGGTGAAAACAGGCAGCATCTGACACAGGAACATCTGGAAGGCACACTTAAAGAGACGCTTAACATGCTTGCAGGTAATACTTTCAGCAAAATTGACGGCAAAACATCGTTCTGTCTTGGAGTGCCTGAAATCAGCACGCCTTCCATAAAGAACAAAAAAGATGTTTCAGGGCAGCGGGAAGCAAGGGTTCATTCCAGTACCCCCCTGTTTGTTGTGGATACATTAAATGGTCCCATGGGAATAAAGATCAATGTCAATTAATACTGTTAACAGGCCCATAAAGGTTCTTGTTGTTGATGATTCCGCGATTGTAAGAAAAGTCTTTTCTCAGGAGCTATCCAGAGAGAGGGATATTGAAGTTGTTGGTACTGCACCAGATCCTTATGTTGCCAGAGACAAGATTGTCACCCTGAAACCGGATGTGATTACTCTTGACATTGAGATGCCCCGAATGGATGGCATCACATTCTTGAAAAAATTGATGCAGTATTACCCGCTTCCGGTAATTATTGTAAGCTCTCTTACCCCCAAAGGGAGCAAGCTTGCACTCGAAGCACTCTCGATTGGTGCATTGGAGGTTATATCCAAACCAAGTGCTGCCTATTCAGTTGGAGATATGAGCATTCAGCTTGCTGAAAAGATACGAGCGGTTCATGGCATCAGAGTAGTCAAAAAAAAACTCGCACCAGAAGATCCTGTTCAGGAAAAACCTCTTGAGATAAGCTCCAGGGCACTTGCTTTAACAACAAACAAACTTATTGCCATTGGAGCATCCACAGGAGGAACCGAGGCCATAAAAAAGGTGATTACCCGTTTCCCGCCCAACTCTCCCGGGGTACTCATAGTTCAGCACATGCCAGCTCAATTTACCACCACATTTTCACAGAGGCTCGACACCCTTTGTGAAATGGAGGTAAAAGAGGCACAAGATGGTGATGCGATTTTAAATGGCAGAGTGTTGATAGCCCCTGGCAATTACCATATGCTTCTGAAAAGGAGCGGAGCAAGGTATTATGTTCAGGTGAAAGACGGCCCTATGGTTCACCACCAGAGGCCTGCTGTTGACGTGCTGTTTAAATCTGTGGCAAGATATGCCGGATCAAATGCCCTTGGCATAATTCTGACCGGCATGGGCAGCGACGGTGCCGCTGGAATGGTCGCCATGAAAGAGGCGGGAGCAATCAATATAGCCCAGGATGAACATTCCTGTGTTGTGTACGGGATGCCAAGAGAAGCTGTCAGGATGGGAGCTGTTGACCATGTTGAAGATATTGATAAAATTGCAGCCAGGGCTTTAAAATGTATAACTTCCTTGCCCTGAAAATGCACCGTAATTCCTGAACAGGAATCAAGAAAAACAGGAGCAATGAAACACCGTAATTCCTGAACAGTAATCAAGAAGAACAAGAACAATGAAAAAAAGACAGAATAAAATAATTGAAAGAATTCAGACTGTAGGATTTGTCTCTATTGAAGATCTTGCAAGAGATTTTGAAGTAACGCCTCAGACCATACGCCGTGACCTCAATGCACTAAGTTCCCAGGGATTGCTCAGGCGATATCATGGCGGAGCCGGTCTCTCCACAAGTGTTGAAAATATAGGCTATTCTGCAAGACAGATACTCTGTCTTGAAGACAAGATAAGAATTGCCAGAAAGGTGGCTGACCGTATTCCTTCCAAAGCATCAATTTTCATCAACATAGGCACAACAACTGAAGAGATTGCCAAAGAGCTTGTAAAAAAGGAGGGGCTCAGGATCATAACAAACAACCTTAATGTGGCACTTATTTTAAGCCGGAATCCAGATATTGAGATTTTCATGGCCGGTGGTGTTGTAAGAAACAGGGATTGCGGTATTACTGGCCATGCGACCCTTGACTTCATAAGTCAGTTCAGGGCAGATTTTTGCATTATCGGAATAAGTGGAATAGCCCAGAATGGAGACCTGCTTGATTTTGACTACAGAGAGGTGAGGGTAGCCAAAGCAATTATTGCCAATTCAGAAAAAGTGATTCTTGCTGCCGACCATACCAAATTTGGCAGAAACGCCATGGTGCGTCTGGGGCATCTTTCTGATATTGATGAGCTGTTTACCGACACCCTTCCTCCAAAAGAGATTGTAAAACTGTTAAAAGAACATGAGGTGAAGCTTTATACCGCCTGAAAAGGAATAGTCCCTTGAATGAGGGGCACAATGTTATAGATTTCCAGAAAAATATTTTGGCGAGACAAATCCTTTGCTATCAGGCTCAGGCGACAGTTGTGCCAATTCAAGTATCTGGAAAACTATAGTAACAGACACGGACAGCATGACAACACCACAAAAGAAAAAACACATATTTTCAAAATGGAGTGCAAAAAACGGCAAAGGCCAAAAGGTGGTCGAGGCAGTAGAATCTGCCAGAGATATCGTAAGTTCCCGCATGTTTGTCTTTTTTACCTTTGCATCGTTTCCTGTTCTTCTCATATCCCTTGGAAGAACCTTTGAAACAGGCTGGCAGCCGGTTTTCTATTTTCATATTCTCCTTTACTGTATCATGGCAGTCATTGCACTTTTGCGACACTGCCTGTCCATTACATTCAGGTCTGTCAGCATGCTTTTAATGCTTCTGGCTCTTGGAATCGCGGATCTTTTACAGTACGGACTGTGTGGTCTTGGCATTGTTTTTTTAGCCATATTCTGCCTCAATACCCCTATAATGTTCGGCAGAAAATGGGGTTTGCTTGCTTTAGGGCTAAGTCTTTTTTCAATTATCCTTACAGCTCTTCTTTCTGTCTCGGGCATTCTTGTATTCTCCTTTGATGTTGCCGCCTACTTTGCTGCTCCTACATCATGGCTTACAGCTATCTCGATATTTTGCATTTTTGTCACAATGCCGACCCTTGGCATGGCAAAGGCAAATGAGAACCAGCTCAATACCATTGACGCTCTCGAACGAAGCGAAACTCTCCATCGTAACCTGCTTGTCGAATACAAGCGAACTGAAGAGGAAAGCAGGAATATTGCGGCTCAATTGCGTCAATCCCAGAAAATGGAAGCCATCGGGACTCTTGCAGGCGGGATTGCTCATGACTTTAACAATATTCTGAGTGCCATCATAGGATACTCTGAAATGGCACTGTATCAGACAGAAGAAGGCTCGGCTCTCCAGAGAGATATCGAGCAGATAAACATAGCCGGCAAGCGTGCACAGGAGCTTGTAAAACAGATATTGACCTTTGCACGAAAGACAGACGAGACCATCAGCCCTGTTAATGTGGGATGTATCGCAAAAGAGGTGCTTGTACTTTTGCGTTCATCATGCCCATCCTCAATAAATCTGAACATAATTATAAATAACCAGCTCTCTGTAGCAGGCAATGCGACCCAGCTTCACCAGATTTTTATGAACCTTTGCACAAATGCGTTTCATGCCATGGAAAATAGTGGTGGTGTGGTTGACATTGAAGTGTCTGACGTTGTTATTGATTCCGGCAAACAGATTCACGGAATTCTCTTTAAC
>JADFYT010000192.1 GCA_015232935.1 Desulfamplus sp. | reverse complement strand
AAAAAATCTGCCCTATTATATACGAAATGTAAGAACCGCCACAGATAAAAATGATGAAAAAGGGGTTATGATGCAGGCACATGGACTCAAGGGTATTGCAGCCAACAGTTCGGCTAACAGGCTGCGTGAATCCGCCTGTCAGATAGAACTTGCTGCAAAGAGTTCAGATATGAGCAAAGTGCGACTGATGATGAGTGATATTGAACATAGGTCAGAAGAATTTTTGTCGGCAGTTTTAGCTGTTATTAATGAAGAGGAAAAATTGGAATAATTTTCTGGAGCATGTATGAAAAATTATCATCATAATCGAATGAAGGGTTTTGTATTTATATTTGTCCCTGTTGTTCTATGCTTTATTGTCGCAGGATATTCTGTGATTTTTCAGCAGAAAAACGCTTTTGTCACCAAAATTGAATTGACCGAATCAAATATCAACCAGATGGCTGAAGAGCTGTTTGAGGCTATGTTAGTCACACATCTGTCCGATTCTGTCATACTTTCTGATATTGTCACAGCAGGATTTGCAGATAGTCAGAATTATGAAAAAGCCTATAATAACCTGTCAGGCATATTTTCCACATTTGCCTCAAACTCAAGAATTTATGATCATATTCGTTTAATAGACAAGAGCGGAAAAGAGCAGATCCGTGTAAACTGGGATATTACACGGGGAGCTGAGGTTGCACCTGATTCAAGTCTGCAGATCAAGGCTGACAGACCCTATTTCAAAAAAGGGATAGTTCTGGATGATACTGTGTATGTTTCCAGGTTTGACCTCAATATCGAGAACAATATAATTGAACAGC
This sequence comes from Desulfamplus sp., assembly GCA_015232935.1. GTDB lineage: Bacteria > Desulfobacterota > Desulfobacteria > Desulfobacterales > Desulfobacteraceae > Desulfamplus. The sequence continues at coordinate 4,116 of JADFYT010000192.1, read as the reverse complement.
CTTTTAAACCCATTATCCGAATTACTTATCCTGTCAAAAGCCATGAAAATAAGCCAGACGGACTGATTGTGCTCAACCTTCTCGGGTCTGAGCTGATTGATCTTTTAAGCCGAATCCACGTTAATTCAACCGCACACCTTTACCTTGTGAACGACAAGGGAGATTGGCTTAAAGGCCCTTCTCCTGATGTTGAATGGCAGTTCATGTTTGAAAAAGGTGTAAAGAACTCCATGTCAACCGCGTATCCGGATGAATGGCAAAAAATGACAGACAGACAAAACGGCACTTTTATTTCAGACGCCGGACTTTTTATATTCAGTACCGTCAATCCAGAGTCTTTTTTCAAGAAATACGGTTTGTGCGAAAGAAGAGTTTCTATGGAAGAGACATGGAAAATGATAAGCTTTATAGACAGTAAACATCTTAAACCCAAGTGGTGGAACAGAGCCCTTTTCCTCCTGTTTTCAGGAGTTTTGATAATCGGATTTCTGATCTGGTATCTGACAGGAGTTCACCTTAAAAGAAAACAGGATGAGAAAAAACTCAGGTTGTATAAAGAAGATCTTGAACGGTTGGTCAAAGAGCGTACCATAATGCTTGAACGCGAAATTGAGGAAAAGGAAAAAATATATCAACAGTCAAGAAAGCTGTCCATGGCAGTTGAGGCAAGCCCTGTATCTGTTGTTATTACGGACTCCGAGGGAAATATTGAATATGTGAACCCAAAGTTCAGCGAACTTACCCAGTATGAGATAAATGAATTGATATCCAATAATCCCAGAATATTGAAATCAGGCAAACATAATGAAAATTTCTATAAAAACATGTGGCGGACCATTAAAAGCGGAAGAGAGTGGTACGGTGAAATCTGCAATATAAAAAAAGACGGTTCTCTTTTCTGGGAAAAGGCATCTATCGGGTCTATAAAAAATGAGACAGGAGAGATCACCCATTTTGTAGGAGTAAAAGAGGATATAACCTCTTTGAAAAAAATGATCAAAAATCTTAAAAAATCGAGAGCGGAGGCTCGACGGGCAAACAGGGCAAAATCACTGTTTCTGTCCAGCATGAGTCATGAACTCAGAACTCCGCTCAATTCAATACTCGGGTTCGCTCAGCTTCTGATGGAAGATGACAGGGTTCTGACTGCTGAAACAAAGAGAATGTATGCCGAAAAAATTGTCCTTTCAGGCAGGCATTTACTCAGACTCATTAACGATATTCTTGATCTTGCAAAGATAGAATCCGGAAAGATTGACCTTTCAATGGAGGTGATAGATGCCTGCAACGTGGTAGAACATGCTCTTGAGTTATTGCAGCCGCTTGCAGATAAAAATAATATTGTGCTTGATATTATCGCTCCTCAAAGCCCTGTTCATATCAAGGTAGATCGAACCAGATATCAACAGATCATTCTCAACCTTGTTTCCAATGCCATAAAATACAACTTGCCGGACGGGATGGTAAAAATATCATTTTCAGTTCAAAGCGGCAGTGCCAGTATAAGTGTTGCTGATACAGGACCAGGTATTCCAGATAGCAGACAGGGCAGTCTGTTCAGGCCATTTGACCGTCTGGGTGCGGAAAATTCAAACATTGAAGGAACAGGTATCGGACTTGCCATTACAAAACTTCTTGTGGAAAAAATGGACGGTCAGATCACTTTTAAAAGCACCGCGGGTAAAGGGAGCGTTTTTACGGTTGGCTTTGCCCATGTCGAAGTTGAGGAAAACGGACTTCCCATGATTTCTGATACTTCTTCTTATGAGAAAAATAATGAAAAGAGAGTTCCTCAAGGAGATCACTCTTTACTCTACATTGAAGATAACGAGTTTAACAGATATCTGTTTGAAGCTGTGATTGCCCCTTATAAAAATTTAAAACTTGATATGGCTGTAAATGCCGGCCAGGGGATCGAGATGGCCCGGAAACTGAAACCTGACCTTATTTTCATGGATATAGGTCTTCCTGACATGTCAGGATACAAAGCGTTTGAATGCTTGAGCCAGGATCCTGAAACCCTTGGTATTCCGGTTGTGGCTCTTAGTGCCAATGCGATGCCAATGGATATTAAAAAAGCGACAAAAGCGGGTTTCAAGGGCTATCTTACAAAGCCATTCAGTATTGGCGACCTGTTGAGCTCTATTGTAAACATTCTTGAGACAAAAAGTTAAAAAAAATATTATTTCTTGATCCAGATCAAGGTTTTTTATTTCGACATCCTCTATATTGCATTCAAAAAGGCAAAAGAAATTATGAATTGCCGATTGTGCTACCATAAAAAACATACAGTTTAAAAAATGGCAAAATGGAATGATAGAGATTTCAAAAACCATGATCGTGTTGTTATTAAAAACCATATAAGAGGAGGAGTTAACATGTTTTGTTTTCAATGTCAGGAGACAGCAAAAGGAACCGGATGTACAGTAAAGGGTGTTTGCGGAAAAGAGGGTACTACTGCCAATCTTCAGGATCTGCTTATTTTCAACCTAAAGGGGATTTCAATTCTTGCAACCAAAGGAAAAGCTGCTGGAGTTGATGTAATTCAGGAGGCAGGCCGGTTTGTGACCCAGGGACTTTTTACCACAATAACCAATGTCAATTTTAATGACGAAAACCTTGTTAAATGGATAAAAAAGGCTCAAGAATACAAAAAAGCTCTTAATGGCAAGGTCGAGGGAAAGATAACAGGCCATCTTGATGATTCAGTCCTCTGGTTTTCCGATGATGAGGCTTCATATCAGGAAAAGGCACAGACAGTTGGAGTTCTTGCAACAGAAAATGAGGATGTAAGATCTCTTCGCCAGCTTCTTATCATAGGACTCAAAGGGATTTCGGCCTATGCTGATCACGCCGCGATTCTTGGTGTTGAGAAAAATGAAATTTACGATTTCATTTTAAGTGCCCTTGTATCAACAACCGAAGATCTCTCGGTTGATGATATGGTCGGCTGGGTGCTCAAGGCCGGAGAGTGTGCTGTAACAACAATGGCGGCTCTGGATCAGGCCAACACAACAACCTATGGCAATCCCGAGATTACAGAGGTTGATTTGGGTGTTGGAACAAACCCCGGTATTTTGATCAGCGGCCATGATCTTAAAGATATGGACGAGCTTATGAAGCAGACTGAAGGAACCGGAGTTGATGTTTATACTCATGGCGAGATGCTGCCGGCACAGTATTATCCTGCTTTCAAGAAATATCCGCACCTCAAGGGAAATTACGGCAGCTCCTGGTGGAAGCAAAATGATGATTTCGAGACCTTTAACGGTGCTATTTTGATGACCACCAACTGCATTATTCCGATAAAGAGCAAAAACACCTATCAGGATAGAATTTTTACCACAGGCGTTGTCTCTTACCCGGGAGTGAAACACCTTCCAGACAGGGAGCCTGGCAAGGTGAAAGATTTTTCAGAGGTGATAGCTGTTGCAAAAAAATGTGCTCCTCCCCAGGAGATAGAAACAGGAAAGATAGTTGGTGGATTTGCCCATAATCAGGTTCTTGCTCTTGCTGACAAGGTTATTGAGGCTGTAAAATCAGGAGCTATAAAGCGTTTTATCGTCATGGCAGGCTGCGATGGCAGACAAAAAGGAAGGGCGTATTTTACCGAAGTCGCTGAAAAACTGCCCAAGGATGCTGTTATTCTGACAGCAGGATGTGCCAAATATCGCTACAACAAGCTCAACCTTGGCGATATCGGCGGCATTCCAAGAGTTCTGGATGCCGGACAGTGCAACGACTCATACTCTCTTGCTGTTATCGCGATGAAACTAAGAGACGCGTTCGGGCTTGGCCATATCAACGATCTTCCTCTTTCATTTGATATAGGATGGTATGAGCAGAAGGCTGCCGCGGTTCTTCTGGCACTGTTGCACCTTCAGATCAAGGGCATCCGTCTTGGGCCAACACTTCCTGGATTTGTATCTCCTGGCGTACTGAAAGTTCTTGTAGAAAATTTTGATATAAAGCTGATTGGAGAGGCAGAGGCAGATATTGAGGCCATGATGGCTGGTAAATAGTCTATAACGTTACCGTGAAAATCGAAATGGATTTTCACGGTAAATATTCAAAATCTCTTATCGGTACGCTTTTTCCTTCTCTTGGCACCACCCG
>JADFYT010000191.1 GCA_015232935.1 Desulfamplus sp. | reverse complement strand
AGTATTAGTGGTTGAGTGGAACATCACAGACATCATTCCCCGTCCATCCATTGCAGGAGGGCCATCCCAGGGTATAGCGACAAAACCGTCCCAGAATGCAACCATGGGTATGGAGGCTATCTCTTCAAGTTTTACATATTTACCCTTTACCGGAACTGAAAACCCGTTATCCAGATCCAGAATATACCACTGCATCGGAACTTTGTAGTGTAGCTGCTTGCTGCTCTTTTCAGGAAAATTGTGGTTTTTCCCGAAACTGAACATTTCAGACACAGATTTTTCATGGATAAATCTTGTTATGTCATGAAAGGTTCTGCAACTTGCAGGTTTGAAATCAGGAGAATCTGGATCAAGAAGATTCAATGGAATAATGTAGCGGGAACACTTTTCAAGAATGTTGTAAACCGGGCTGCCCTTCATTGGATTTGTCTTTAGACTGCAAACACTTTTTTCTATCCATTTATCGAAATTCTGCCTGCCGTCATTCACATTATGCCCGTCAGAATTTGACATATCGTCCGGATTTTCGGTATTTCCCGCATCTTCAGAAGACAGGTATCCATTCCCGAAATTGTGTGTCCCCTTAAAAACTGCCGGCATATCAGCGTTTACAGTTATCATCTCTCCAGATGTTATGGCAGATGTTATCCCCTTGAGCCCGAAAATAGAAGGTACCTTGAATTCTCTTGCCACGCTTGCAAGGTGGCTTGCGGCACTTCCCTGCTCTGATAAAATGGCAGATGCCCGACCCGCAACGCTTGCCCATTCTGGAAGTGCCTGACGGATAACCAGTACAGCACATGCCGGAAATCTTAGGATATCTACATGTTTCAGTGCCACAAAGGCTTCACCCGAAGCTGTTCCGGGAGATGCTGAAACGCCGCCTTGTGCAATCAGATCCTCTGACGTCAATATTTTTGCGGCTTTTGCAGGATTCAATCCCTGTTGAGAACCGTTATTGTTCGCAAAATCCAGCTCCTGTCCAGAACCCTCATTGCCTTCAGAATCCAGCCTCTGTCGATAAACATCATTACCTTCGGAATCCAGCCCCTGTTGAGATCTGTCACCGGAAGGGGAGTAACCAGACACATCTTCTGCTGCAATGTTTTCAGATGATTTGTGCTGCTGAAGGGGTCTGCTCTGGAGGATAGTCAAACTTCCCTGATTATCAATTGCCCATTCCACATCCTGAGGTGATCCAAAATGGGTTTCAAGTCTCAGTGCAACCTGTGCAAGTTCATGGATCTGATCGGGCGAAACAGCGGGTATCCGGCTCTGGGCAGGAGATATCTCCATCCGGCATATTCCCTCTTCAGGATAACAGACAAATTTTTTCTCCTTTATTGCGATCTCCTCTTTTACGATCTTCAGATCAGATCGGGATACAACAAACAGGTCACTTGGCACCGAGCCATCAACCACAGCCTTTGGAAGGCCAAAAACAGCACTTATGAATATGGAATCATCGCTGCTGTCCAGTGGATTTCCTGAGTAAAGGACTCCGCCTACTGCCGCATCGACCATCTGGACGCATCCCACTGCCATGGGAACATCTTCATCCCTGAAGCCTTTATTTATTCTGTAAATCATGGCGTGAAGAGTATATTTGCTGGCAACTACTGTTTTATATGCTTCAAGAAGGGAGTCTCTGCTTACATTAAGCTCTGAATGATACTGCCCTGCAAAAGAGCTGTTTGCCGAATCCTCCCCAAGAGCACTGCTTCTCAGTGCGACTCTAAGTGGAGGGGAATGAACTTTGGAGACGGCTGTATTATTGATTTTCAGGCTCCTATCATATTCTGATTCAAGGTTATCCCATGCCCTCTCAACGGCTTGAACTACTTGATGAGGTATTTCAGCCTTTATAATCATCTGGCGAATCTTTCCGCTCAGGGCATGCATGGCCTCCATGTCATCAGGATCACATGTTTGAATCAGGCGGTCTATTTCAGTCTGAAGTCCCGCGGCCTGTACAAAAAGGTCATAAGCATATGAAGTGATTACAAAACCTCTCGGAATATCAACATCACAGTTTCTGCCAAGCTCGGCAAGTGACGCCATTTTGCTGCCAACAAGGTCAGACGGCAGTATTAAACATGAATTCACGGAAGAATCATCCTCTTTGAGCGGCACAACAATCTGTCTTGGAATCAAGGGGCGTTTTTCCATTAAAATATCATCAACAGATCTGCGGATCTGCAAGAATACAGAAGAGAGCATATCATATTTTTCAGGGGCAAGGCGTTCAAGATTTTTTATCATCCTGAGCACATTTACCGCTACATCGGTGCATTTAGAGCGGACAAATGTTATGGAAAACGGCTTGTTGCCAGAAAGGGCGTGTTCAATCTCTGCCATTCCCTCAAGAGATCTCTGGTTTGCGCCAAGAAGCACCCTGAAATGGTGATATCTCTCCTTGAACTCATTTCTTAGATCTTCTGTTCTCTTATGCTCTTCAGGAGTCTCTTCAGGCTCTTTTATGTTCAGCCATTGACGCAGAGTATCTATCCAGCCCATATTTCCAGTCTCCTCTGTCTCCTCTTAATATTTTTAAGGGCAGACCCGTCAAGATCTGCCCTTCATATGCACATGTCAGTTAACGGGCAGCAGCAAGAAAAGATGCCGATACCCGATCACCTGTGAGAATTTTTAATAACACTATCAATGTGACAGTTTCATACCCCACCCTTCAAAGAGGTACATTATGGCAAAACCGAACCATACAGTGTAAATAACATAGAAGACCAGTGAAAATATTACGATACCTACCTTGTCCTTTATGTGTTCAGCCTGAACTTTATAGTAGTTATACGAACACTCAACAGCCCTGGTCATTACGTTGCCAACAAATTTGGCCTCATCAAAATGTTCCTGCTTTGTAAGTGCCTTGTTTGTGTTTTTCAGGGTGTTCCACCAGTTGAAAAGAACCCTTTTCTCGTCATATGCCTCGTCATAACCATATTTTTCCTTGATCTTTTTTCCGTCATTGGCAAACATCATTTCCGAATCCGCAAGGCTTGCCTGAAGTATTTTATCAAGATTTCCTGTAATAGAGAGGGAATCTTCATTCTGTTCAACATTTATGCCGGCAGTGGTCAGAAGAAGAGCAGCCTCTTCTGCCATCTCCTTTGATTTGAGCTTGATATCAAGAGTTATCTCTTTATTGTATTTTTCACTATCCTTGACAAGTCCAGGGATGTAGTAGGCAGAACCCTTGGAGATAGAGTTGTAGAGATTGTCCATCATGTTTATCGAATGGTGACCGTCAAACATGGGCATGAACATGAGAAACAGGACTATCAGAAATCCGGCCATCAGAATGGCCCCTTTGATGAATATACTTTTATGTGCAACCATTATCTTTCTCCTTAGCCTTTAAGCACTTTGATGTTCATAAGAAAGGTACCTATTACCCATACCGCAAACCCGCCGATGACTATGAAGAATGCATAGATGCCTATGGCGTCAAGTACAGCAACGGTTTTTGGAGTGATGGATATGATATCCAGAGAATTAAGCTTGCTTGGCAGGGCGAAGATACGGTTTACAAAGCCGGCAAGAACCGCCATTGCATAGAACCCCCGGATGGTGATGCCGGTAACAACCTTGGTTACCAGTGCACCGATCTGGATTCCAATAAGAGAACCAAGCAGCATGCCCATTGCCATGGTGTAGAATATAAAGCCATAGATGGCATACTGGGTAATTGCCGCATAACCCGCTGTAAAAACAATCTGGAGAATATCCGTACCAACGGTTGTCATTGAGGAGACACCAAGTACATAGACAAAGATCGGAAAGGTGAGAAATCCGCCGCCAACACCCATGATTGATGCTGTAAGGCCAACCAGCGCACCACTTAGAATAAGAAATACGCAGGATATCTTTCTTCCGCCGGGAACAACACCCTCATCAAAGGTGATCATTGGAGGAATATTGATTGCCTGGAGTTTTTTGGGCAGGTTGCCCATCTCGGTACCTTCTGCCTTGCCACCATGAGCACTGCCGGTATCCCCTGATTTTCTGGCCTTGAGAAAATCCATCATTGAATACGCACCAAGCAGTCCAAGCATCAGTGAATAGACAGTGGTTATAAAGGCATCGCTTAACACCGGATTGATCTCGTAAAGTACGCGGTTGAGCATACCGCCGACTGTTGCGCCAACAATGGCACCGATGAGAAAAATAAGTGCCAGACCCACGGATACATTACCAAGTTTCCTGTGAATAACGCTTCCCATTATAGCTTTGGCAAAAATGTGAAACAGGTCGGTTCCTACAGCAAGAATACCCTTTATGCCGGCACTCATAAGGGCAGGAGCGATTATAAATCCGCCGCCCGCACCAATGCAACCTGTGATAAGACCGGCACAGACACCTATAAGGATGGATGCCACAAAGATAAACGGGGTGAAAAATGCCGGACTGTACGCGGTTTTACCACCCAGCATATGGGGCATTGCGTCACCTACCTGATCAGCAAATGCTATTCCAAGTACAGCAACCGGAATACACAGAAGAAACAGTACAATCAATCTTTTTTTATCTTTGAGAATGGTGTTTGACACATCCATCTCCCATTTGGCATGGGCTTTTGCACCCATCATCATAAATTGTCCGAACTCTTTGAAAAAATTCATACCATTAATGTCCTTATTTTTTTATTGTTGCCATTCCATCACGATGTTTTGTTTATAGTACCTTCTACGTCACCTGCTTTTCATCTGCGTAACCTGCTTTTCATACAGCAACGCAAAGGAACAGGATCAGTTTTTTGCAGGCAAGTCCACTGGCATCATGATAATTTCCTCAAAATCCTCATTATACGGGCACTCAAGATTTATCTTCGTGCACTTGAATTCTATTTTTTCTGTTTTTCTTCCTGAATTACCTTGTTGGCATAAGCATCCTGCAACTTGTAATACAGTTCGTCTATATTCATTGGTTTCATGAGGTAATCATAGGCTCCG
>JADFYT010000190.1 GCA_015232935.1 Desulfamplus sp. | reverse complement strand
AAACCTGTTAAAAAATGAAGAGTCAGAAACTCCGCCCGACATTTTAAACCTGAAGAAGTACTACCAGGATGTAAACATGGCATGGTTGGAGGTAAAAAAAGGGGGGTCATTTTTTAATATATCACCAATGACCTTTTGTTTTCTGAATTTTTTGTCAAGAAAAATCCTGACCTTTTTTCTGTCCCAACCCACAGGATGCTTGAAATTTAGATATAGAGACAGATCTCCTGGTGAAAACATCTCTGTATTGAGAGTCCTTGCATCATCGCTGAATCGAGGCAGATTAAATATGGCAAGATTGAGAAATGATATCCGGTCGCTGTGCCGCAGAACATAGTCAAGGGTTCTCTCTGCCGCAGCCTCATCCTCGAACTGAGTGCCCAACAGAATATAGACATATGTCTTGATTCCGGCGTTTTTCAGACAACTTAAAACCTTTGAAGCAAGATTGAGATCCGTCCCTTTCTCCATCTTGTCAAGAACCTTTTGATCACCGGACTCAAGACCAAGTTTTAAAAGCCTGCACCCTGAAAGGTAAAGAGCACGGCAAAAATCAGGATCTGCAAGCTCCCTTGTAAATCTGACAAAACCGTACCATGTAAATGTGTGAGATTCAGCAGCAGAGAAGGTCCGAGACTCAGCAGCAGAGCATGCCTGAGTTTCAGTAGAAACGATCCCTCCCGATCCTTTTTGTATATTTTCAACTGCACGCTGATCTATATGTCGCTGTCTGCCGGTCTCAAGGCCATATGATTTAACAGAGGCAAGAATCTTCAAAAACGAGGGGGGAACTGCATCATCTATAAAATGCAGATAATCCGGTTTGTACCTGTGCACAAGTTGTTTGAGGTTATCCAAAAGCACCATGCCGCTTTCCTTGTGATAACGGTTGCCCTCTGCCTTTTCAGGACAGAACCGGCACCTGTTCCAGTAGCATCCGCTTGCTGTTCTGAATGGCAGGACTCTTCCAGGGGCTATATATTGATCCCATCTGCAAAAATCAAAATCCGGCTCGCCGCTTTGACGATGCTGATTATTTTGACTCTCTTTACCGCTTTGAGTATGCTGATTACCTTGGCTCTCTTTGCCGCTTTGACTCGCTTTACCGCTTTGACTATGCTGACTACCTTGACCATGCTTACGGCCTGGGTTCGTGTAACCAGATATTCCGGCACTACTGCACAGACTGACAACAGCCTCCTCTCCCCTGCCCCTTACCATGCGGTCAATCAAGCCCTTGAAAGGGTCATTCCATGTGGGCATGCTCATCCATGATGTTACAAGTCCGCCACCCATCACTATCCTCTTTTCAGGAAATCGTGCCCGTATCCAGCCTGCAAGAGCAAAAGCTGTAAGTGCCTGACTCAGATAACACAAAGATATGCCAATATAGTCATATGGTTGCGTTTCGGTCTTCATAAAACCAGATGAATTGAGCATTCGGGAATCTGGTCCTTGCAGAGGCACAGGATTGCCACACGCCTGATTTTTACCAGTAAAATCCAGAAAGGCTGAACCAGAATCAGGATTGTCTTTAAATGAGTGCTCCTCAATCCTGTGGCCAAGGTATCTTTCAAAAAAAGGATAAAACGGGTTTTGTCTGTAGTTGCGGGCAGACGTAAGCAGATCCTGACTTTTTACAGGAGTCAGATCGGTATCTGTATAATCGGAAAGAGAAATTTTAAACCGTCCTGCAATCAGGTGTCTGTCTATGTCAACAGATCTTGTCACGGCTCTGTTCAGTTCCATAACCCTCTGTCGATATCTTGCCATATTTTTGTATATACTGATATTTTTAAGATCTGAAATGTTTCGGTCAAGATTATTAACAGCTCTTTTTGTCCAGTTGTCAATTCGGGGTACTATCCCGCTATTTTTTTCAAACTTTGAGATGATTTTGTTCTGAGTTTCACCATCTTCCAAAGACGCAGTATAATCAGGGATCGTGGAGAGGCTGCCGGAATATTCATCCGCACAATATCCGGCAAGCCACATCATACCTTCTACATTTGCATCAATAACCTTACAGTCAATATGGTTACTTTTCATGGCTCCTGCCAGAATGGCGACTCCTGGAGGAGGTTCAGATATTCTGGCAACCGGCGGATATACAAGAATCATTCTAGTTATCTTTTGTGTGCCTGTGATTTAAAGCGCCTTGTAATCATCTCTATGATCTCTTCGGCACTGGTTTCGATAGGCTTGTTGCTGACATCGACCATTGAAAAACCATGGGTAATATAATACTTTCTTGCTTCAAAGATCTCCTTTTCGATCTCGTCCCGAGATGCGTAGGAATATATGTCTGATGTTCCAAGGCTCTCCTGGCGCAACCGCCTGTGTGCCATGAGTTGCTCCACATTAATGTTCAAAGCGATGATACGCCGCCTGTCAATCTGCTTCATCACCTGAGGCATGGGAACCCCTATAACAAGAGGAACATTGGCGGTTTTCCATCCCATAATAGCTAAATACATGGCCAAAGGTGTCTTGCCCGCTCTTGAAAGACCTACCAGAATAATTTCAGCCTTGGTAAGGTTTTCAGGATTTACACCATCATCATGAGCCAGGGCAAACTCAATGGCCGATACCTGATCAAGATCCACATTTTGAATCTCACGATAAAGACCTGGTTTCTCAATTGGCTCGCTGTCAAGGAAAGCCTGAACTTTTGAGAGCACTGGCCCCATGAGATCAATCGTGACAATTCCCTGTTCAATCCCCTTTCGTGTTATATACTGCCTCAAGTTTCTGTTCACAATTGTATGAACAATAAGGCTTTCGGTATCCCGTGCCTTTTCAACAATATCATCTACCTGAGATTCCGATCTTATATGAGGAACCTTTACAACAGTTATATCATTGTCAGGAAACTGTACAAGTGCACTTTGTACCAGATGATAGGCATTGATCCCTTCACCACACGACGCGATATATATCATGTGAAAATTTTCATTGACAATTTTTTCAACAATATTCATTATTTTAACCTCAAAATTCAGGAGCGGTTTAGTTTACTTACAGTGGGCAAATTATATCAAAATCGGCAATATCTCAACTCAAAAGGGCTAAAACAAAATGGCACATGAAAATGCGGGACACTATGCAATGAAACACCAGACAAGGAAACCGGATTTACGAATCTCTTCGGCACTTGAAAAAGAGGCTGTCAACAAAACCATTACCTGCAACCAGGTTCACGATGTTGCAAAAGCCCTTGGAATATCGCCCAAAGATGCCGGAATTCAGGCAGATCTTATGGAATTACGTCTCAAGCAGTGTTGTCTTGGGCTTTTTGGATATGAACCTGATGGCAAGAATCTTGACAAGAATATTGAGGTTTCAGAAAAGCTATCTGTTGCAATAAAAAAAATTGCTCACAATGGCACAACAACATGTATTCAATGCTGGAAACTTACTTCAGAACTTGGAATGAAGCACCTGGAAACAGGATCTTCTTGTGAAAAGCTGGGGATTAAAATCAAAAAATGTCAAATTGGTGCTTTTTAATAGTTTACCATGAAAATGCTCTCTTGTTTTCATGGTTTTCATGGTTCGGGGTGGCCATACAACGACCATGAAGGTTTATAGTTCTTCAGCCGAATGGCAATTTTTCCCTTGAAGATGTTTTGCCAAAGACCTTTTATGTCGCCTCTTCTTCTGTTTTTTCAATTTGATAATTTTGTCTGTTTCCCGGGACTCTTTGCCTGAAGCTCTTGATTCAAGCCTGTCAACCAGCCGCCTTAAGGCAAGAAAACGGTTGGTGTTTCTGGATCTGTCAGACCCGCATTTGACTGTAATTCCGGTAGGAAGATGTTTTAAAAATACTGCTGAAGATGTTTTATTGACTTTTTGCCCTCCCCTGCCAGCTGACTTTATGAATTTTTCCTCAATGTCACGTTTAAAGATACCGGCCTTGGCCATTCTCTTTTCAAGCTCTTCAAGTTTTTCTCTGGATGGTCCCATATTAATCATCAATAAGGCCAATATAAATGCATTCAATAATCAAAAAAGGTTGTAACAAAATGGAAGAAAAAATCAGATATACCTGCAATGAGTATCGTGAAGAGATGATCCTTGCCGCATTAAGACAACGTCTTGCCAATGAACAGCTTACTCTGGATGAAAGACAGACCCTAATCAAAGAGATTGAAAAGATTGAAAACGAGATGGGTTTTTGATTCTGCTTATTCTTCACGACAAGAACAAAAAAAGGATTAGTATTAATTAAATATAATACTAATCCTTCAGGATCCAACTAAAATCAAAACTCAACACAAAGATACAAAAACAGTAAAACCAAAGAGTTAGAAATATTATTTCTTCAATTCTTCAAGCTCTTTTTCCAGCTCGGCAATTCTGGCTTTGTCGCCTGTCTCAGGAGCATCTTCACCCTCATCTTTTTTCCATGAATCCTTGAGCTCATCAAATCCAAGATAGAGTGCAAGACCACCACCAAGCAACAGCACAGGGGGAATGGCACCTGCAAGAATCTGCAAAAATGCATCAAACCATACAGCAATACCAATAATGCCAAGAAGAACAGCAACAGCTCCGCCAATCAATGTTTTCATAAATTCTAACCTCCTTACAACGTTAATAATATCAACTACAAATTGACTATAAATAACTATATAAAATTCAACACACCGGCCTTTTTTCTGTAAAAATAATCGATATCAATTAACATATGAACCTGAGTAAATCAAGCCTATTTTTGAGCACAAATTATTTTATTGCCATTAAATCAAACCTTTGATAGAGATACCCATGTTATCTGACAATGCGTGCGGGAATGGGGATTTTACCAGCTCTTGCATACCACACGGATGAATATTTTAATAACCCTTGCATACCACACCGAATATAGGCTGCTTCGCTGCGATTGTTATTACAGGACTGAAATCCCTGAACAATAAAATACCAAATTTAGGATTTACTCTGATGACTCTATTCAAGAAATTGCATGATATCTGGAACAACAATATCAATAA
>JADFYT010000018.1 GCA_015232935.1 Desulfamplus sp. | reverse complement strand
TCAGCAAGGAAAAGATAAAAACTCCTGTGGATCAATTTAAGGCAGGAGAAGCCATTACAGCCAGAGTAATGAACATAAACAGCGATGAAAGACGCATCGGACTATCGATCAAACGCCTTGAAGTAGAAGAGGAGCAGGATCATATCCAGGATTTTGTAAAAAATGCCAAACCTGCCACTTCATCTTTTGGCGAGCTGCTAAGAGACAATCTTGAAGAAGCTGCAAAAGCTGAAGACAAATAATTTGATTGCACCAGAGAAAAAATAGCTGTTTTGTCATGAAAATTAATTCCAGTTTTCATGATTCGGGTTGGGAAAATATATCCATGCCCGTTTAATACCAGGTTGTAAGGCCGGATACAGAGGATACTCTGTATCCGGCCTTTTTTATAAATCAGACTTCCTGCAAAACCGGATCTTACTCCTTACATTGCGAAGCTCGGGTGCCCCTTGGGGCGAAAAGCATTAATGCCTGATACCCCGTCCGCTTGAGGCGGGGAGGGCTTCATTGTACGGGATGAAAAGCGAGTTATGCAGCAGATCTGTCAACATTTTTATACAGGACAATATTGATTATGTTTTCAAGGAGACACCCATTCCTTTTTTTTACAATGATCATGACCACTATCTCCGCTGTATTCATGCTGTTTGTGGTATTACTGATATCGGGCGGCACTACCCTGATGAAATCAAATTTTAACACACTGGATATTACCGGAGATGCCAACGTTGGAATAATCGAGATGACCGGCCCAATACTCTCTTCAAAAGAGACTATTGAAAATATAAAAAAATTCAGGGAAAGAAGCTCGATCAAAGCTATTGTAATAAGAATCGATTCTCCTGGCGGAGGGGTTGGGCCATCTCAGGAGATATATCGGGAGATCATGAAAACCAGAAAGACAAAGACAGTTGTAGCCTCAATGGGTTCTGTGGCAGCATCCGGCGGATATTATGCAGCAGCCTCATGTGACAGTATTGTAGCAAATCCTGGCACAATTACAGGAAGCATTGGCGTGATAATGGAGTATGCAAATTTTCAGGAGATTGTTGAAAAAATCGGTCTTGCCCCTGTAGTTATCAAAAGCGGCGAATACAAAGATATGGGCTCACCACTCAGAGATATAAAGGAGAATGAGCGAACACTGCTACAGAATGTGGTCAACGAAATCCACATGCAGTTTGTCAGAGATGCTGCCCAGGGAAGAAATATTGACATGGAAACCATGTCAAAACTTGCGGACGGGCGTATATATACAGGAGAATCCGCATTATCTCTTAACCTTGTGGACAAACTTGGCAACCTTGATGATGCGATTGATCTGGCAGGAGAACTGGCCGGAATTGAGGGAAAAATCAAGACTGTCTATCCAGAAGAGGACAAAACTGAATTTTTCAGGAAAATTATTACATCCCTATTCAAAAACGCTCACATCTCCGGCACCATAGCGGATTATTTCAGGTACGTCATCAATTAGCGAAACTACACTTGAAGCGACATTGGGGACAGCTCCGCCATCAATGACCGCATCAAGAAGCGTTGCAAAATGGTCATGCAGAAGAGATGGATCGCTGAAAATAGTGCCACAGGGATCACTTGCACTGGTTGACAAAACAGGGTGACCAAGCTCTCTTGCAATAGCAAGGACAATATTGTTGTCTGGCACCCTTATCCCCGCTGTTTTACGTTTTGTCAGCATTATTTTGGGTACCATTTTTGATCCTGGAAGTATGAGGGTAAATGGGCCTGGAAGAACTCGCTTCATATTCCGGTACGCAAAATTTGAGACCTTCGCATATTCGCTGATATGTTTAAGGTCTGAACATATAAAACTGAACGGCTCATTCTTGTCCCTATTTTTTAACTGATAGACGCGTTCTATGGCCTTCTTGTTCATAATATCACAACCTATTCCATAAAAAGTATCGGTTGGATAGGCAATCACACCACCGTCTCTGAGCAACTGAACTACTTTTGAAATTAATCTGGGCTGGGGATTATGCGGGTTTACAGTCAAGAGCATTTCACTATATCCATTTTCATTTTTTCAGTACAGTTATAAATAGTCACACCAACTACTGCATAATATTTGAAGCAATCACATATACAATTTAATGAACATAAAATCAACTCGAACTTCCTTGGCAAAAAAACTCCCCTTTACAAGATAGAGCCAGAAGCTTTTGAAGATTAACGAACGACAGAAACTATAGTTTTCCAGAAAAGTCTCTTGGCGAGATAAACCCTTTGGCAGTCCCGCCAATTTAATTATCTGGAAATCTGTAAAATTGACTTGTAACTCAATTTTATAGTCATACAAACTGATTTTGAAAAAGGATGCCCAACAACAATGAACACAAGAGTAGAGACAGGAGTGGCAAAGAAAGAACTTGACCCTGGAATAGAATCCAGGGAATCAACTGAAACAAGATCAGAGGAGCATCGTTTGGTTATCATTAACCGAGAGCCTGTTGAGCTTTGTAAAATCCTGAAATTTGAAAATGTTGTCTTCAGTGGAGGAGAGGCAAAAACGTTAATTACCAACGGAATGGTATTGGTCAATGGCTGCGTTGAAAAGAGAAAGAGAAAAAAAATTTTTGCAGGGGATATTATTGAATTTAATGGAAAGATAATGGAGATTTGTAAAACAGGATAAACGCATAAAAAGCGATTGTTCCCGCATAAAAATGAAATTCATATCCTGATTTTAAAAAATCTTGCTCTGTTCTATGCTCATTATAGCATCTGGAGGCCATGGCAATAGCAAGTGTATCTGCACAGATAAAAACTCTCTTAAGTAATGGAACTGTTATATTTTTCATTTTTTTAACAGGATTTTTTCGCAGATGGGCACATCTTGCCTTTTGTGCATCTGATATCTCATTTGCCTTTTCAAGTATCATAGGAAGAAAGCGGACAAAAAGACTGACCATAATGCCAACTCTTTTTTCAGGTATGAATGGAAACGGTTTAAGAAACCATGCCACCGCCACATTTAACGACGAAGCCTGAGTCGAACACGCAAATAGAAGCCCCATAATCATTATTATCAAAAATCGCCAGACAACCTTGCATCCATCAACAAGACCTTCTCTTGTTATATTTATGTGGTTTAAGAGATCAATGTGCTTTATTTCAAACACATCCATTCCCAGAATTTGTAGTATGGGTACAGGAACACCAGGAGTAACTATTGCTCTTACAGCAAATACAAAAAACAAGATGACAAAAAAGTATTTAAGCTCCCAAATGAGCATTCGAATATTTATACCTGAACGGTAAAGAAACCATAAAAGAACAGTACTTATCAGGGAAAGGTGAGAAAAACCCGCCATAGCCATCATAATACTTAACAGGCATATACAGATAATCTTGCACCTGACATCTAATCTGAACAGCACAAAATTGCCTGGCCTGTATGAAAATTGAGTTGATTTTCCCATAATTTTTTATATTCTTGTTGCTCAGGAATTTCAATCCTGTAATAATAATTACAGCCAGACTGCTTATGTTCCAGCAAACTTTTTTCTACGCCATTGGTTGTTCTTGAGAGACTATTTGAAAATTAAAAGACTCTAAGAGCTCCATGGGACAATACCCATACCAAATTTTGAAGAGCAGGGTTCACGAATACCAAATTTTTCAACTTCTTTTATGATGGCCATAGGATTATCATCCGCGGCAACACGACCTTCATGGATAATTATCACTCTGGATGCATGAAAGAGAGCTTTTTCAAGATCATGCGTTGACAATATAATAGTGTGACCTGCACGATGAAGCCAGATTATGGAAGAAAGAAGCTCCTGGGTTCCTTGATAATCAAGGTTGGAGAATGGTTCATCCAGCACAATCACCTCAGGCCTCATAGTCAAAACCCCTGCAATGGCAAGCCTGCGTTTCTCCCCTCCTGACAGGGTCGAAGGATTCTGATCTTTCAAATGGAGCAGACCAAGCTGTTTTAATGCACCTGTTGTCCGTTTTTGAATCTCCTTGCCTGACAGACCAAGATTCTCCGGCCCAAAAGCCGCGTCCTCAAATACAGTTTGTCCAACAATCTGACAGTCAGCATCCTGAAAAATCATCCCCACAATCTGCCTGGCAAAGGCAAGGTTTGCACTGACAGCTTTTCCGTGAATCCATACATCTCCGGAAGTGGGAGAAAGAAGGCCGTTCAAATGTCGAAACAGCGTGGATTTGCCAGAGCCATTTTGCCCGGCAACGATAATAAACTCTCCCGTCTTGACAGCAAACGAGATATTTTTTATTCCTCTGTCTGTCTCCCTGTAAATATGCGAGAGTCGTTTTATTTCAATAATATTATCCATTACCAACATTCGCTTTGTTATTCTTGAGCATTGGCCTCAAAAGTTTTACACAGTAAGCGGCTGCCACTATTTTAAGTGCATCACCTACAAGAAATGGATACATGCCCACAGCAAAAGCTTTTTCCCATGGCATCGCAGTGGCAAATTTAAGCCATGGTACTCCTGAAGCATAGACAATCAAAGATCCGATAAGCATTGCCATGACATCACCCCAAAGCTTTTTTCCGGTTCTTGCACAAATAAACCCCGCAACCCATACTGCGGGAATGTATCCGAGAAGATATCCTCCAGTAGGACCTAAAAGCCGGCCAAGACCGCCGGTACCTCCGGCAAATACAGGAAAACCACATGCACCCATTAACAAATAAAGCCCCAGAGCCGCACTGCCCCACCTTGTTCCAAGCAGCAGAGCAGCCATCAGTACAAACATGTTCTGCAAGACTATTGGTACAGGGCCTATGGGAATGGCAATATAAGCACCTACCGCTATAAGTGCTGCAAACAACGAGGAATATACAGTCATTCTCAAATTTTCAGATACATTCATAAAATTATTTCAATCCTTTTTGATCATAAAAACAGTCACCGTAGATAATGTTTTTCTCATGCCCATCTTCCTGTCTTATGATAAGTGCCCCTGTCCTATCAACATCAATAGCTTTACCCCTGTATATATCACCAAAGGTCTCTATACGCACATCTCTTCCGATAGTTGATGTCATTTGCTTCCATTCATCCAAAATTCTTACAAAGCTGTTTTCAGAAGACTCAATTGCTATAAGCTGGTTTTCAAAATCATCAAGAAATGCAGACAGCAGCTCTCGCCTGCAAATGCTCTGTCCCAAAATATTTTTTATGGAAACGGAATTGGGTTCATCTATCTGCGGGTTATTATTGACGTTAAGTCCAATGCCGATATTAACAAAAGAGATCATATCCCCCTGGGTCTCCATTTCCGACAATAGACCGGCCAGCTTTTTCTGCCCATTCAAACAAGATCTGTTGTCATGATCACAATTTATTGAATCTACAATTTTGCTATTCTTTAAACCAGCATGATTCAAACCAGCATGATTTTTATTTTCCTCTTTAATCAGAATATCGTTTGGCCATTTGACGCTGACATCAAGTTCATACTTTTGCCGTAATGTTCTTGCAAGTGATAATGATGCAGCAAAATTGACCTGAAAGGCAAAGGGAGGAGGTAACTTGGGTCTTAATATCAGGGTAAACCACAAGCCGCCCTTACCAGAGTTCCATGTTCTATTAAGTCGTCCCCGCCCTTTGGTCTGCTCTTCTGCAACAACAACACTAAAACCTGGCACACCACATATAGCAAGCTCTCTTGCCTTGTCCATTGTGCTTGAAATGGTTTGGAAAAAATGGATCTTTTCCTTTCTTTTCGTAAAAAAAAAGGGCATCATAAGATCCCTATCTGCCTTGAGCTTATACCCTTTGGGAGTTGAGAGAATAGAATATCCACACTCCTTGAGCTGTTTGAGATGTTTCCATATGGCTACTCTCGAGATTCCAAGTTGATTACTCATCTCCACACCAGATATTGGTTCGCCAGAGCTGGTATTGTTCAAAATTTCGATAATTTTTTCTTTCATAGATATGGTTAACCTTATTTGAGTGTCAAGTTAACAAAACTCATTGCCAGCGTCAAGTCAATTCATTTGCCATACAATATAAACTCGTGAGTCGTAACTTCTCATTTCCTGTACGAAATGTGTATTTTAGAGATATTTGCTACGCTCTAAAAGCAAAATCCCGACCAGCATAATATCTGCTGGTCGGGATTTTGTTAAATTATAATGCCTGATTAGCAACAAGACAAATTGAAAGATCCTATTGATTTAAATATCCAATGTTCTACTTTATTCATTGTCTTTTATAAGCTCAATCATTGACATGGGAGCCGCATCGCCAGATCGTGGCCCAAGCTTGGTTATTCTTGTATAGCCACCTTCCCTGTTACCAAATTTTTCCGCGACATCATTAAATAACTGATGTACTACATTTTTTTCTCTAATATAGGCTAATGCCTGACGTCTTGCATGCAAATCACCTCTTTTAGCCAGGGTAATCATTTTATCAGCATGTTTTCGCAACTCCTTTGCCTTTGCATCGGTAGTTTTAATACTTTCATGCTTAAACAAAGATGTTACCATATTTCTAAACATGGCTTTTCTGTGGCTTGAGGTTCGATTCAGCTTTACGCCTGCTTTTCTATGTCTCATGGGAAATTTATTTCTCCTTCGTTAACTTGATATTCATCAGGAAGGGTGTTCCAAATCTTCGTCCTTAGATGATGATTGCTCAACCATTTCATCTTCTGCAGGAGGTTCAAATCCATCAAGATCCATGCCAAGAGAGAGGTCCATTGAAGTTAATACCTCCTTAATTTCATTTAAGGATTTCCTTCCAAAATTCTTGGTTTTGAGCATTTCACTCTCAGTCTTTTGAACTAACTGATATATCTTGAGTATTTGGGCATTCTTGAGGCAATTGGAACTTCTTACAGAGAGCTCTAACTCATCAACACTTCTGTAAAGATTTTCATTAAAGTCTTTAACAGATCGGTCATGGTCCCTGTCTTCCTGCTCAGGCTCAATGTCTTCATCAAAATTGATAAAAGGATTCATCTGCTCTTTGAGAATCTTGGCAGCAAAGGCAACAGAATCCTCAGGGGTAACACTGCCATCTGTCCAGACCTCCATGGTCAGCTTGTCATAATCTGTTTTCTGACCAATTCTGGATGTTCCAACCACATATTTGACTCTTTTTATAGGCGAAAAGACACTATCGATGGGAATGGTTCCAACCGGTGCTTCAGGATCATTGTTGGCAGATGCCAATGAAAATCCTTTTCCGGTTTTTACTTTCAAGGTCATTTTTAACACACCGCCCCTTGACAGGGTTGCGATGTGCTGATCCGGATTGAGAACCCGAACACCCGGAACACTGCCCTGAAGGTCTGCAGCAGTTACATTACCTTCTCTTTCAACATTGACGGTCAAAGTTTTGTCTTCCAGATCATCAACCTTAAGTTTAACAGCCTTAAGATTCATTATTATTTCGGAAACATCTTCCCTGACATTGGGTATGATACTATATTCATGAAGAGCTTCCTCAAATTTTACAGAAACAATGGCCGCACCATAAAGAGAAGAGAGAATGATACGCCTGAGAGAGTTACCTATTGTTATTCCAAAACCTCTTTCAAGAGGTTCACATACAAATTTACCGTATGTAGAAGTTGTTGTAACAACCACTTTTTCCGGCTTGATCATCTCATGCCAGTTCACATATACAAGTTCATCTGATGACATTGTTTATCTCCTGATATAATCTTAGGACAAACTGGTGCCCTATCCAAATTATTTGGAATAGAGCTCTACAATCAGCTGTTCCTGTATGGGCAGTGTAATATCTTCACGGTTGGGCAATGATTTAACAACACCCTTTAATCCGTCTTTATCAAGTTCAAGCCACTGTGGTATTCCTCTTCTGACAACAGTATCAACTGAATCAGAAATAGCTTTTACATTTCTGCTTTTTTCTCTGAGTTCAATTACATCGCCACTCTTCATAACATAGGAAGGGATATTGAGCTTCTTTCCATTGACTATAAAATGGTTATGTCTTACAAAGTGCCTCCCTTGTGTTCTGGAGCTTGTAAAACCAAGCCTGAAAACCACATTATCCAGTCTTCTCTCTAAAAGACTTAAAAGATTTACACCTGTGATACCTTTCTGGCGATCCGCATTATTGAAAATAATTCTAAACTGTTTTTCAGAAATGCCGTAAATTCTTCTTACTTTCTGTTTTTCTCTGAGCTGGATGCCATAATCGGAGTTTTTTCCTCGACGCTGACCATGCTGCCCAGGGGGATATGCTCTTCGGTCGAAACTGCATTTGTCTGAATAGCACCGATCGCCCTTAAGAAATAACTTCATATTTTCGCGTCTGCATTGGCGGCAGACAGAACCTCTATAACGTGACAACGTTTTCCTCCTTATATAAAACCTATGGACAAGGTAAAGATATAAAACTCATCTACAAGGTAAATAGAGCTTTGCAAAATTAAACCCTTCTTCTCTTTGGCGGGCGGCATCCATTATGAGGAACAGGGGTAACATCTTTTATCATGGAAATATTAAAGCCAAGAGCATGTAAAGCCCTCAATGCTGATTCCCGACCCGCACCTGGACCTTTTACATAAACACTGACATTCTTCATCCCATGTTCCATAGCTTTAGCACCGGCATCTTCTGCTGCCATCTTTGATGCAAAAGGAGTACTTTTTCTTGATCCTTTAAACCCCTGAATACCGGAACTTGACCAAGAAATAGTATTTCCTGTCTCATCTGTTATTGTTATGATGGTATTATTGAATGTTGACTGAATATGTACAACACCTGTTGATATATTTTTTTTAACTTTTTTCTTTGTTACAGTCTTCTTTGATTTCTTAGCCATTAGATTTCCTATGCCTCCTGATTATCCGGATGCCCAACAATAATTGTCATAAACAATAAAGTATCACAAATCATACTTATTTCTTCTTTTTAACATCATCACGTTTTGGACCTTTTCTTGTTCTGGCATTAGTGCTTGTTCTTTGACCACGACAAGGGAGGGATTTTCTATGACGAAGTCCTCGATAACATCCCAGATCCATGAGCCTTTTGATATTCATTGAAGTATCAGCCCTTAGCTCGCCTTCAACTTTATATTTATTGTCAATAACCTTTCTGATCTCATTTACCTGCTCTTCTGTAAGATCATCGGCTTTCATAGTTGGCTCAAGACCAACCTCGGCAATGATATCCCTGGATCTGCTTCTACCTATACCATAAATATAGGTCAGTGCAATCTCTACATGCTTGTTTCTAGGTAAATCTACGCCTGCAATTCTCGCCACGCTGTGTACCCCCTCTATCCCTGCCTCTGGTTATGACGTTTATTTATACATATGACCCTGACAACTCCAGATCTACGGATAATCTTACAATCTTTACATATTTTTTTCACTGAAGCTCTGACTTTCATCTTTATTTACTCCAAATGATATGTTGCATACAATATCTCAAGCAACACATATATTATACTATTTATAACGGTAGGTGATCCTGCCGCGTGACAAATCATAGGGTGACAGTTCAACTGTTACCTTGTCACCGGGTAAAATTTTAATAAAATGCATTCTCATCTTGCCTGAAATGTGTGCAAGGAGCTGATGCTTATTATCAAGCTCAACCTTAAACATGGCATTTGGCAGTGTTTCAAGTACCGTGCCCTCAACTTTAATGGGTTCTTCCTTTGCCATACATTTACTCCTTGTAATATATCCCACTCCCACACGTTGCAATCCGGATTCATTCATGACCGGATTGAACAATCTTTTCATCAACCGGATTGAACCTAAAGAAGTTTTAGTTATCTTCTTCCTTTTATTGCCCCTGATTTACCCAGAAATCCTTCATAATTTCTTGAAATCATATGCGTTTCAATCTGAGATATTGTGTCAATAGCCACACCAACAACAATGAGCAATGCAGTACCGCCAAAATAAAACGGTACATTAAATTTTGTCATCAACATGGTCGGCAGAACACATACTGCTGAAACATACATAGCTCCACCCAGAGTTATTCGAGTCAAAACCCTGTCAATATACTCTGCTGTTTTTTTGCCAGGTCTGATACCAGGAATATATCCTCCGTTTTTCTTCATCCTCTCTGCAACATCGTCTGGATTAAAAGTGACTGCCGTATAAAAAAAACAGAAGAATACAATAAAACCGATATAGATAAGATTATAAACTATTGTTTCAGGACTCATTGCAGCAGCAACACTTTTCATGAGTGGCAGATCAATAAAGTTGGCCAAGGTTGCTGGAAACATAATGATAGAAGAGGCAAAAATAGGTGGAATGACACCTGCTGTATTAATCTTCAGCGGAAGATGAGATGTCTGCCCTCCATACATTTTACGACCAACCACTCTCTTTGCGTACTGAACAGGTATTCTTCGTTGTGACTGTTCCATAAAAATTATGCAGCCAATTACAGCAACCATAAGAACGATAAGGATAATAATTGTGAATATCCCCATCTCGCCTGTTGATACAAGGCGGAGAGTATTACCAATAGCAGTTGGCATCCTTGCAACTATTCCGGCAAAAATAATCATGGAGATACCGTTTCCAATACCCCTCTCCGTAATCTGCTCACCCAGCCACATGATAAAGGCTGTTCCTGCCGTAAGAGTTATCACTGTAATAATACGGAATCCCCAACCAGGATAGATAACAACAGGAGCTCCTGCCGGAGATGTCATGGCCTCAAGGCCGACACTAATTCCAAATCCTTGGATAATACTTAATACAACAGTCCCGTATCTTGTGTACTGGGTTATCTTTTTTCTGCCATGTTCACCCTCTTTCGATAACTGTTCGAGATGTGGAACAACTACGGTCATCAATTGAAGAATAATTGAGGCACTGATATAGGGCATGATTCCAAGGGCAAAAACAGAAAGGTTTTCAAGTGCTCCGCCTGAAAACATGTTAAACATTGCAAACAGAGTTCCTCTTGTACTGTCAAAAAAAGAGGCTAATGCTGCGGCATCAATTCCCGGTGTCGGGACATGTACCCCTACCCGATATACAAAAAGTAAAGCAAGGGTAACAAGCAACTTTCTTTTAAGATCAGGAAGCTTAAGTATATTCTGGTATCCACTTTGAATCATTAATAAAAACCTCAGTATAATTACTGTTCGATGTTTCCGCCGGCTGTCTCAATTTTGACCCTTGCCGTTTTGCTGACAAGACAATTTTTAAATGAGAAAGATTTCGTAACTTCACCGTTGCCAAGAATCTTGATCCTGTCAATTCCGCCTTTAATTATGCCCGCATTTCTCAAGGCCAATTCGTCAATGACCATCCCGGCTTCAAACTGATCAAGATCGGCTAAATTTACAATAGCTGTGACAGCTCTGTGAATGTTTTTAAAGCCTCTTTTAGGCAGTCGCCTGTGAAGTGGCATCTGACCGCCTTCAAAGCCAGGTCTTACCTTGCCGCCAGATCTGGCCTTAAGGCCTTTGTGACCTTTTGTCGACGTTTTACCCATACCTGATCCAGGACCACGTCCAACTCTTTTTCTTTTATGTCTGCTACCCTCGGCAGGAGCCAATTCATGCAAATTCATTTCAAATCTCCTCAGCCCTGACAAGATGAGGAACTTTTTTTACCATCCCCATAATTGCAGGATTCATATTATGTTCCACTGTCATATGCATTCGCTTTAATCCCAATGCACGAAGAATTTTTCGATGCTTTTCAGGACGCCCGATGAGGCTTCTTATCTGTGTCAATCTTACTTTACCAGACATTGTTTATATCTCCACTTATAATTCTTCAGGTCGAAGGCCACGCCGTCTGGCAACCTCCTCCTTTGTTTCAAGTGACTTCAATCCTGCCATAGTTGCTCTGACAACATTGTGAGTATTGTTAGTACCAATACATTTTGTCAATATGTCAGTTACGCCAGCAGCCTCAAGAACGGCACGAACAGCACCTCCTGCAATAACTCCTGTTCCAGGAGAAGCAGGTTTTAACAGCACCTTGCCAGCACCGGAACGTCCAACTACTTCAAAAGGGACTGTTCCATCAAGTATAGCAACTTTTGTCATGCTTCTTTTAGCCTTTTCAACACCTTTACGGATAGCTTCTGGAACCTCTCCAGCCTTACCAAGACCAAAACCAACACTTCCCTCACCGTCACCCACAACACAAAGTGCACTGAAACTAAAATTTCTTCCGCCTTTTACAACCTTTGCAACTCTGTTGATCCTGACGACCTTATCTATTAACTGACTCTCTTCTGTCTGCTTGCTGACCAAATGACCTCCTCCTTTTTAGAATTGCAACCCGGCTTCACGGGCTCCGTCTGAAAGTGCCTTGACCCGACCATGATAGAGGAAGCCATTTCTGTCAAAAACCACTTTAGTAACTCCCTTGTCAAGTGCCCTCTTGGCCACAATTTTACCTATGGTAGTCGCAGCCTCTTTGTTGCCACCTTTTTTACCCGTATCTGTAAATTCTTTATCAAGAGTAGATGCAGAAACAATGGTATTGCCCTCAACGTCATTTATAACCTGGGCATATATGTGACCGGCACTCTTGAAGATACTCATCCTGGGACGTTCATCAGTTCCTGTCATCTTTTTCCTGATTCTTTTTTTTCTCTTGATTCTTGAGATATATTTTTCAGATGTATTTGCCATAACATTTTATTCCCGGTTTAGATTATTTTGCTGCAGCCTTGCCTGCTTTCTTGATTATTGTCTCATCAGAATACATTATTCCCTTTCCCTTATAAGGTTCAGGGGGTCTTATTCTTCTTATGTTTGCTGCAGTCTCACCTAAGTTTTCCTTATCAATCGAAGACAGTGTAATCTGGGTGTTCTTATCTATCTTTGCAGAAATTCCTGCGGGGAGTTCAAAATTGACCGGATTGGAATATCCAACATTCAATACAACAGTATTGCCATTCAATTCAGCCCTGTAGCCTATTCCACTCAATAAAAGAATTCTTTCATAACCATTAGTAACACCAGTGACCATATTTTGAATCAAAGCACGGTACATACCTTGCAGTGCCACAACTTTACGATCCTCTGGATTGTCAGGTAAAACATGTAAAATTCCATCTTCAATATTAATTTTAACAGCCGGATTCAGACTTCTTGTTAGCGTCCCTTTGGGTCCATTAACTGTTAAAGTCTCATTATCAACAGTAATCTGGACTTTTGCTGGAATCTGGATCGGCTTCTTGCCTATTCGTGACATATACCCTCCTGCGTTACCATATATTACAGAGGACTTCACCGCCCACATTCTCGTTTCTTGCCTGTTTATCCGTCATCAACCCTTTTGAAGTGGATAAAATCGATATCCCAAGACCATTTAAAACCGGTTTTATCTCTTTGGACTTTTTATATACTCTTCGACTGGGTTTACTAACCCTCTCAAGTCCATAAATGACAGGTTTTTTGTTGCCAGCGTATTTTAAATATACACGCAATATCCCCTGTTTGTTATCTTCCAGGAATTTGTAGTTTTTAATATATCCCTGCTCTTTCAGCACCCGTGCCATCTCCACTTTTAATTTGGACCCGGGGATATCCACTTTTGCGAACTCAGCTTTTCCACCATTTCTGATTCTTGTAAGCATGTCCGCTATGGGATCACTCATTGCCATATTTTTCTCCTGATCAAAGAGGGCAGACCTTGTATCTTCACCTGTTGTTCAAATGTTCTCTATTTTTTAGATAGATTAAGGTGTTGCAGTGCCCTTTAATGAATGCAATTAACTTTAAACAGTTTCTTCTATTTGTATGATTTTTTTCCATATATTAAAAATGCATTTCTCTGGAATGATCTTTAGAACATAAGCAGATTTGCTGCAATTGTTGCTGGATTGAAATTCCTGAGTAATAAGATAGAAAAAAATAATATAAAAATTACTACCAACTTGACTTTGTAACGCCGGGCAGCTTTCCAGCAGAAGCAAGATTTCTAAAACATATTCTGCAAATACCCGCTTTTCTTATAAATCCTCTGGGTCTTCCACATATCGGGCAACGATTGTAAGCACGAACTTCAAACTTAGGCTTCCTTTCTGCCCTGACGATAAGAGACTTTTTTGCCAAAATTCCTCCTAGTTTCTGAAAGGCATCCCAAATAATTTCAGGAGTGCTTTACCTTCTTCATCTGTTTTTGCAGTTGTGACAATAGACACATTGAGACCCTTGATACTATCGGTCTTGTCATAATCAATTTCAGGAAAAATTATATGCTCTTTAATTCCAAGACTGTAATTACCTCTTCCATCAAAAGCCTTTCCAGAAATACCTCTGAAGTCACGAACACGCGGAAGTGCAATACTAACCAATTTTTCCAGAAAATCATACATTTTTTCCCGACGAAGAGTTACCATGCAACCAATAGGCATCCCCTCACGCAGTTTAAATGCAGCGATAGATTTTCTGGCTTTTGTGATTACAGGCTTTTGGCCAGCAATCAAAGCAAGATCAGCCACTGCAGAGTCAAGCAGTTTTACATTCTTTATGGCTTCTCCAAGTCCTATATTCAACACGATCTTTTCCAACATGGGAATCTGCATCATGTTTTGATAACCAAAAGTCTTTTGCAACTCTGGCATCATCTCTTTTTTATATCTCTCTTTAAGGCTCAACGTTTTTGCTCCTCGGCTGCATATTAGGCATCAATCTGTTCATTGCATTTTCTGCAGAATCTCACCTTTTTACCATTTTCCAGCTCTCTCATTCCAATGCGAACCGGCTTGACACACCTGGTACACATAATCATGAGATTGGAATAATCAACCGGCATGGGTTTCTCAACAATACCACCTTGGGGATTTCCCTGGGTAGGTCTTTGATGAACCTTTGCAATATTAACATTCTCAACTACAGCCCGATTTTTTTTCCTGAGCACCTTTAAAACCTTACCAATTTTTCCTTTGTCCTTACCGGCAAGAATTTTAACTTTATCATCAGTTTTTATTCGTGTTTTTACTCTTTCCATTTGGAATCCTTATTAAATACTAAACCGTCATGCCCCGGCAAAGGGGGCATACCAACCATGAAAATTTTTAAAATACCAATTTTCATGGGAAAGCGGCTAAAGAACTTCAGGAGCCAGAGAAATTATTTTCATAAATCTTTTGGCTCTCAGTTCCCTTGCAACCGGGCCGAAAATACGGGTCCCAACCGGTTCGTTGGAATTGTTGATGATAACAGCTGAATTGCCATCAAATCTAATCATTGAACCATCTGGCCTTGAAATTTCTTTTTTGGTTCTGACAATCACGGCCTTTACCACGTCACCTTTTTTTACCTTGGCATTGGGTATAGCCTCTTTTACTGAAACCACGATGATATCCCCAATACCGGCATAACGTCTTTTCGAGCCACCAAGAACTTTAATACAATAAAGCTCTTTGGCTCCGGAGTTGTCTGCCACAGTCAATCTTGTTTCGGTTTGAATCATTTTTCAACTCCCCTTAAATCAAACTGCCCTCTTGACAATCTCACTGACCCGAAATTTCTTTGTTTTGCTCAAAGGCCTTGACTCTGTAATTTTAACCAGATCACCTGTTTTACACTGGTTTGTTTCGTCGTGAGCAGCATACTTTTTATATTTTTTGATATATTTCTTGTAAACAGCATGTTGAACAAGTCTCTCAACTTGCACAACCACTGATTTTTCCATTTTGTCTGATACTACTGTACCCAGAAGTACCTTTTTCCGTCCTCTTTCATTCATGGCATCAACTTTTCTCAAATTAGCTAATATTTAAGTTCATCTCCCTGGAGATAGTCATCAAGCGAGCTATATCCTTCCTGATTGTGGGGAGAATGGCTGTGTTTTCGAGCCGACCTACACCATGCTGAAAACGAAGATTAAAAAACTCTTTTTTCAGCTCAGCCAGTTTTATATTAATCTCATCTGCACTCATTGCTCTGATTTCACTTGTCTTCATGCGTTATCATACCCTTTCCACAAAGCGCGTTTTAACAGAGAGTTTATGTGCCGCAAGCTCTAAGGCTTCAATAGCAAGTTCTCTTGGTACCCCTTCCATTTCATAGAGAATTCTGCCTGGTTTTACGGCTGCAACCCATCCTTCAGTGGGCCCTTTACCCTTACCCATTCTAACCTCTGCGGGTTTTTTAGTAATTGGTTTGTCAGGAAAAAACCGGATCCATGTTTTTCCAAGTCTTTTGATTTTACGGGTCATAGCAATACGCGCAGCTTCAATCTGCCTTGCATTGACATAACCGCATTCAACGGCCTGAAGGCCGAACTCACCAAAATTCAGTTCCGTTCCCCTGCTGGGTTTTCCTTTCAGCCTGCCGCGCATTCGCTTGCGATATTTTACTTTTTTGGGGCTCAGCATAATTATCTCCTTACCAGCCCGTTAGGCTGTAACTTTCTGATCAGCATTGAGCACTTCACCTTTAAAGACAAAGACCTTAATACCAATAGTTCCATATGTGGTCTGTGCTTCAATAAACCCATAATCCATATCTGCCCTGAGTGTATGCAGAGGAATTCTTCCCTCTTTGTACCATTCAGTTCTGGCCATCTCTGCACCGCCCAGTCTGCCGGAACATATAATTTTGATCCCCTGTGCCCCAAACCGCATCGCAGAAGTAACACTTCTTTTCATGGCTCTTCTAAAAGCGATTCTACGTTCCAGCTGAAGGGCTATATTTTCTGCCACAAGTTGGGCATCGGTTTCCGGTCTGCGCACCTCTTTAATATCAATAAGAACCTCAGGTGATACTATACCTTCAAGCTCCTGCTTTAAAAGGGCTATATCTGCCCCTTTTTTGCCAATAATAATTCCAGGCCTTGCCGCAAAAACCCTGACTCTTATACGTTTAGAAAAACGCTCAATCTCTATTTTTGAAATTCCTGCATGGTAGAGTTTTTTCTTCAAAAACTTCCTGATTTTGTAATCTTCATATACAAAACCGGCGTACTCTTTATCGGCATACCATCTAGAGTCCCATGTTCCTGTGATACCTATTCTTAATCCAA
>JADFYT010000189.1 GCA_015232935.1 Desulfamplus sp. | reverse complement strand
ACACTTATGTATGAGTGCTGTGCCCATGCATTGCGAATTTTCACCCAGAGAATGGGATGGATATCAACAGAAGAGGAGCCATTTTACGATGTAATCCCTGGTATTGAAAGCGATCTTAAATGCAGAGGCCCTGTAACTACGCAGACTAAAAAAGCCAGATACGAGATCGAAATAAAAGAGATGGGATACTCTCCGGAACCATATGTGATTGCAGACGCTCACATGTTTTCCGATGACCACAGAATTGTGCTTTATAAAAATATGGGAATGAGAATTGTGGGGTTGTCCCGAAGTGAAATTGAGTTATTCTGGAAAAATTGTGCATTTTCATGATAAAAAACTCAAAAACGACACCTTGCTATCGTTTCGCGGGCATATGAGCATCTGTCTGAATCAGGATGGCCATGATTTACAGGATGAACAAGGATTTGTATCCTGCCAATCCTTTCATCCTGAATATCCTGATTCTGACAGTGTTGACACGGCTCTTGACTGATAGATGTCGACTTTGGGTAAAGCAATAGAGACAGAAGAGTAATTATAAGGAAAGAATTTTATGAAATATTCAAAGGTTTTTATAGATTCAATAGGTTATGAACTTGCCCCTCACATTGTCACAACTGAAGAGATTGAACAGCAACTCAAGCCATTCTACGATGCTGTAGGATTCAGGAACGGACAGCTTCTCGCTCTCACCGGCATAAAAGAGAGACGCTACTGGGATATTGACCACACTCTTGCCCAGGGTGCGGCAAAAGCGGGGCAAAAAGCGATAGAGTTGGCAGGAGTAAGTCCAGACCAGATAGATTGCGTGGTCTTTTGCGGTGTTGGAAGAGATGGTTTTGAACCGGCTACCGCCTGTGCTGTCGCAGATGCTTTGAAGGTGAGCCCTGATGCCCATGTTTATGATGTCTCAAATGCCTGTCTTGGAGTCATTACCGGCATGGTTCATGTCGCCAATGCCATAGAGCTTGGCCAGATAAAAGCGGGTCTTGTTGTATCATGCGAGACTGCCCGCCAGATTGTGGAATCTACAATAGATGAGATAATTCAGGCAAAAAGCGTGGAGTTTTATAAAAAGACCATTGCCACCATGACCGGAGGGTCAGGTGCTGTCGGGGTACTTATGACTGACGGAACTCTTGGCAACAAGGTAGTACAAGGCAAATATCAGGCTGGACAGAGCATAAACAATGGACATCCAGATCAAGGGACGCACGAAAAACAAGAGGTACAGAGGCATGCCTTGCTGGGCGGAGTTGTAAAACAGGCAAGCCAGTTTAACAATCTGTGCCGCTGGACATTCAGCGAACCTGGTATGCCCACAACATCAAGAATACAGATGAGGACAAACGCCCAGGGAGTGCTTGAAAACGGACTTGTGCTTGCAAAGAGAACCTATACCGCGTTTATAAAAAATTGCTGTTTTCCTGCCGGAGAGCCGGACAAATTTATCTGCCATCAGGTTGGATCAACCCATCAGAATATGGTTCAGCAGATGCTCAATATTAATCCGGCAAAGGATTTTTCCACCTACCAGTATCTTGGCAACATGGGGACAGTCTCACTTCCTCTCACTGCCGCGATTGCCGATGAACGCGGGTTTCTCATGCCCGGGGACAACGTGGGGTTTATGGGGATAGGCTCAGGGCTGAACTGCCTTATATTGGGTGTGAAATGGTAATTTGCTGGAGTGCCATAATGTTTTTTGCCCGTTACTCTGAATCCATGAATCATACACCATAAAGATCATACCCTTCTGCAAAATGGCTTGACACCTTTCTTGTAGAATGTTTAGATTTCGTACTCACTAAAAAGGGATTCTTTATGGAAAATAAACTTCTTATTGTGGATGATGACACGGATGTGTTGGAGTCTATGTCTAATCTTCTGCAGGATGAGGGCTTTACTGTCAAGGCTGTTACTTGTGCAGAAGATGCCTTGAAAGAATTTGCTGATTTTGAACCATCCGTGATTATTACGGATATGTTGATGCCTGGCATGAGCGGACTTGAACTGATCAGAGAGATCAGAAAAATAAATACCCATGTTCAGATCATTATTATAACAGGGTATGCAACCATTCAAAATGTCTCTGAAGCCATGTCGGATAATGGCGGCTTTGCCTATTTCCAGAAGCCGATCATGGATTTCGGGATTCTTTTTGCGTCAATTCGCCAGGCTTTTGAAAAAGAGCGGCTTCTCAGGGAAAGCTACTATTGGGAAGACAGGCTAAAAACGGCAAATGCAAGGTTTGAAACAATATTTGAAAATATGGATGCTGTTATATATGTGGCAGATATGGATACTTATGAGTTAATATATGCCAACTCCAAATTCAAAACCTTGTTTGGGGATTACAATGACGGCACCACCAAGTGCTGGGAAATATTGAATAACCCTGATGATGGTCCATGCCCGTTCTGTACAAACTCCAAACTTGTGGATAATCAGGGAAAACCCCTGAGTCCTTATACCTGGGAGTTCGACAATCCAAAAATAAAACGCAGATTCAGCATCAAGGATCAGGCTGTTTACTGGCACGATGGCCGTGTGGTAAAACTCGAAACAGCAATGGATATAACACAGTACTACAAACTTTCCCGTGAACTGGAAAAATCCAAAAGATTCAAGGCAATAGGAGTACTTGCCGGCGGGATTGCCCATGATCTTAACAATACCCTTGCCGCCATACTGGGCAATGTAAACTTAGCACAACTTATATCGTCTGATGCCGCGTCAGATGAATATTTTGTGGCCGCCGAAAACGGTATAATGCAGGCAAAAACCTTATCCGGAAAACTTCTGGCTCTTGCCAGGGGCGATAACCCTATAAAGAGCAAGGTTGACATGAGAGAGCTTCTAATTAACTTTTTAAAAGAGACCAGCTCAGGATCAGAGGTTATATTTACCCCGCCGGACGAGACTATCAATTTCGATATTGACGCTGATTATGACCAGATCAGGACAGTCTTGAGCAATATTCTTGTAAATGCCAGCGAATCAATGGATATGAAAGGCACCATCAATGTTGATCTAAAACGCCACAACAATACAATGAAAAACGCCGAATATATTGTGACAAGTATCAGGGACAAAGGCAGAGGAATAGCAGCCACAGACATTGAAAAGGTATTTGATCCATATTTCTCGACAAAATTTCATGGTCAGGAAAAGGGTACCGGATTGGGGCTATCTATTGCCTACTCCATCATAAAAAAACATGGAGGCCATATTGATATTGATTCGATAGAGGGAGAAGGAACAAGGGTTGATGTCTCTATACCTGCTCTCTCTTTTTAGGCAATATTCCCTATGGCTAATGCTGTTTTGTCAACTTCTCGGGTTTGATATAAATTAGTTGTCTGGTGGATATTAAGATTCTTCAATATTGCGACAGTTTTTTCACCCGACAGTCAAACCTTGAAAGAACACTACAGCCTCTGAATAATATACAGGAAAGTGGGAACACGACTTGATGTCTTCAGTCTGTTGAACTCAAACAGAACCTCGCGGGATGGTTTGTTTATACGAAGTGGAGACAGATATACCGTCCCTTTTATTTTTGGCCTTTCGATACGCTCTCTTACAAGACGCAAAAATGAAGGGTAGTGACCAGCCGGAAGATTTTCGTCCATAATAAAATTTGATGTCACCTCAATATTTCCAAATCGCATGTTTATTCTTTGAATCTCCATAAAAGCCTCTTCTACCTGTGAGGCTGTCAAAGGCTTGCCAATAAGATCCAGAGTTGCCTGATCTGCTGACTCAAGACCAATATTGATATATGTACGATACGGCAGACAATTCAAGGATTCAAAGAGTGACCGATCCGCATTCATAAGGGAGTCAACACTTCCAAACATGAAAAGATAAGCCCCATGCATATATGAATCTTTGAGTCCTAAACCCCTATAGGCAGCCTGTGCTGCTGAAAGTACGCTATCCTTTCCGGCATTGAGAGCATCATGATCTCCTAAAAATATGGCGTTGTAATTCACAACGTCATTTGCATATATCTGTTTTAATTTAGCAAGCTGCCCTTCTATCTTTTCAGGTGTCTTTACTGCAAAAGGCTTGTCTGATTTGATTCGGCAGAATCTGCATTTGTAAAGACAGCCGTCAGATATAGAGACAGGGATAATGTCGTAATCCACATGACGGGCATCAGGAGGCATGACAGTGATTCTGCCGCCAGCCGCCTCAAATAGAGCGTCTGCTTTTTTTTGCAGAATCCGCGGGGTATTTGCAAGGGCATTTTCAAGAAACAATCTGAATCGGGAAATCTCATCTTCTGTATTTGAACGGCTCTCTTTGGTTCCTGTCTCAACCAGACTGAAAGGCAGACTTTTACCATTCAGGCTCTCCAGTAACCTTATGCCGTCCAATGACCTTATGCTGTCCAGTGATTTACTGACAATCTCCTGCCATGATGACAACAGAAGTTCAACAGCAGGTTCGTTCAGGGGTTTGCCGCCAAGAAGGGAGTTGGTTGGATATGGCAGATTTGGAAGATAATACTCTCCGGTGGCTTCAAACACACCTGTATAACCACCGGTTGAGTAGTATATCCAGTCATTGCCCATGCTTCGCTTGAGCCATTCCGAGGGCTGAAGCCATTGCCTGCTTTTGCCCTTTGCCCTTACGATTTCATGGTTCAAATTGAACTGAAGTATGGCATCTTGGGTCTCTATTTCAGAGTAGATGCCATACTTTAAAGGAAAACTTATTTTGCTATATTCGCTGGTTCCCCTTTTATTCAAGGTGATTCTGCAGTAGGGGGTGGTCAATGAAGTTGTTGTCAGCAGACCAGTCTGATGCGGATCCGCTGACATTTGATTGCTGAAGAGTACGGGTATCATCTTTCCATAATTTTAAAGTTCATCTTTTTGCCACTGATTGTTTTCATGTTAAACGGCAAGCTCCATGACCTGGTCAGTCGGCTCTAACTGAAATGTATCCATATCAATGCTTAGGCATCCTTCCACTGCGTCATA
>JADFYT010000188.1 GCA_015232935.1 Desulfamplus sp. | reverse complement strand
CAGGTATCACCGAATTCCGGTCACCCCCTGATCGTGAAAATCAAAATGCATCTTTTTCTCGATCGTAGATCTATACGCAGGCTCCGGCACTTTTTTCGCTAATTGCCTTGTTTTCGGTAATAGCCTTGAT
This sequence comes from Desulfamplus sp., assembly GCA_015232935.1. Classification (GTDB taxonomy): domain Bacteria; phylum Desulfobacterota; class Desulfobacteria; order Desulfobacterales; family Desulfobacteraceae; genus Desulfamplus. The sequence goes on along the minus strand of JADFYT010000188.1, from coordinate 4,879 downwards.
TTTTTCGTATGCAAATTCAAGCATTTCAAAGGAAGCTCTGTGAGAGCTCTGCATGGAACAAAATCCTTTTTTCTGCATTACGATCTCTTTTAATTCATTAACGCCTGAATCCGGCATTACAGGCAATGTGCTTTGCTCCATCATCTGCAAATCATTGCTGCCGTCACCCATTGCAATATATGGATGCACACCAAGAAAGGCAAGACCTCTGGTTTTATCTACATGTCCGGGATAGATAAAAATTTTTCTTTTTTCCTTATAAACAGGATGGTTGTATCCATTTTCCATTAGAATAATTTCGGCATACTGTGCCATGCTGTCAATATCTACCTGATTTAATGGAGAATCAGTCTGGCCTGAAGAGAAAATAAAACCCACGCAATTTTCGTAAAAAGGCAATCTTTCCCAGTCCGGAAAAAGTGCCGCAATTTTATCCCACTCTGCAAAAGAGTTCTTGTCACCGCTATGTTCACTATCATCAATCCTGTTTTGAGCAATTTTGCTGTCATCAATATCAGAATCACTGATATCACTTGCACTACTACTATTATTGCTTGCATAAATCCCGTGTTTAACCACAAAACCATTCTCAAGAACAAAGCCGCTGAACTCAACATCAGGCAACTGGCTGACAAGTTTATGTACGCTCATGGCATTTCTTCCGGTTGCAATCACCACAGGGAAAATCCTGCTTATCTTTGCAAGAAGCAAAGCTGCATCTGCCGAAAGAAAACTTGCACGAGTTCTTCCAGGCACTGCGATAGCCTCCTGTTCGGCATGAAGCAGTGTCCCGTCAAGATCGCAAACAAGTGCATTGTAACTGGAACTGGAGCTGAAACTGGACGTGGAAGTAAGCAAAATAAAATCCTTAAGCCGCGACTGTTGATAGTGTGCAGGCAACTTTTGTCTTGAGTTCTTTTAGATGGCCAACATTAAACTCTGATGCAATTTTTCTCTGGTCCGCAAGTTGAAGCAGGAGCGAAAAACTATCTTTGGCAAACTGTTTGTCGTCTGCAAACAAAAGGATTTCAGGAGCAGCATTTATAAGAGCCCTGCACACCTCATTGCTGTGAATTCTAAGTTTTGTATCTGCATGAAATCTTTTCACTTCAGCCTGCCTGATAAAAGATGGTGCGGAAGAATATACAGGAGAAGATTTTTGCCAGCTCATTACAAGTTCGGTTTTTGAAAATTCCTCCGAGAATAGGTATGCCGAAAAAAGGCTATCATCATCCACAAAGAATGTCCTTGAAAACCCAAGAGTCGCAACTCCTGTAAAACATGCGGACGGGCAGAAAACATCCTCTTGTATTCCTGAAAAATCTGCCCATCCCCAGGGATCTATCAACACAGCAAGAGGACCTTTGTCGAGCTTTGCAAGCTCTCTTGCCACACCGCCTCTTCCTGTCCATCCATCCACAAATACAATAGAACGGTCAGGAAAATCTCTTTCTATTGCCGCGAGTGCAACCTTGTCAATGCCAATGCCGACAAACAGAGACAAGGCTGTGCCAACTGATCCTGGAAGTATTGTGCATAGCCACTCTGTTATTGGCACCCCTGCCCTTAAAATGGAGACAAAGATGATTTTTTCAGGATCAGGCTGCCACCGCGAGATTGAAGCTGCAAGGTTTTGAGCTGCACTGCAAAGTACGGGATGAGCCTTGCCGATTGAACTATCCTGAATAAAAGCTGAACTATCTTGAATAAAAGTTGAACTGTCATGCATACAAGTTGAACTATCCTGAATAAGATTTGAACTGTCATGCATAAAATCTGCTTGCACTTTTTGCCAGAAAGCGTCATCCAGATCAGGTTCTGGTGAAGGCGTTGACCAGAAGGTGGTGTTGCCATTATATGCCTTGTTCAGGGGACGAAAAAGATGAGGTTCGTCAAAGGGGTGAACCTCCTTCTCAAGGTTCAGATAAAAACGCTGATTCCAGCAAAGGCTGTTTACTGATTCGACATAGCTCACGGGCTCGACATGGTTCACGGGCTCGACATGGTTCACGGGCTCGACATGGTTCACGGGCTGTGGAGAACTGACTGATTTAATCTCACTGACTGATCTGGAATAGCTCTGATTCAACACTGCCCCCTGATGTTAATATTGGTTTAATATCGATTCCACACTCTCCAAGTTTTATTATGGCCTCCTGTTCAATATGTCTGTCTATTGGATCACATAATATAAACACCGGATGCAACAGAGGATCTCTTAGTTTTTCATAATTATAAAGATAGTACTTTCCTGCAAAGCTGATTCTGCTGAAAATGGATTTATAATCAACCTTCCATGGACTCAAAGATATCTGCTGAAAACGGATATTGTCATTTGCCAGGGCAAAACAGGCAGCCAGATCAACAGCTTCCCCAACCGCAAGAATGGTTCCCTTAGTTAACGGCTCCGAATATCTTACCGATCCCGAAGATCTTATTTCAGTTCTGCCTTGACTGTCCGTGGAGAGTTTCCACAGATCAGAATCAAGAAAATTGCCGGACTTCATGGCAAGAGCAGGCCGTTTTTCAGGAAGATGCCAGCTTTTTAATGAGTCTGTCTCACGGGAGCTTTCCATATTATTCACATTATTCACCGAAAGGTGCGTGTCGTTTACTTTGGATTGTCTGTCATCTGTCCTGTCTTCCGCAAACTTCATCTGTCGTGGAACAGAGGCGATCTTGCTGCGTTTTTGGGTAAATCGGGATTCCTGGACAGGAACAGTAGCAGGACTATAAACAGCCTTGCTGCAATTATTGGTAGATTGGGACCCCCGAACAGCAACAGGACTACAGGCAGATTTTCCACAGTTGTTGCTGGACTGAAATTCCTGAGCGATAAAATAATTAGCTATATCAAGAGTATGCACAGCACACTCAATATTATGCATAGCCGCATTTAAAGCAAAATCAGATTTCTGCCTGTCGTCCCTGAAATCAGCGAAGGCAAAAACACGAACCCTTTCTATATCAAGATATTGGCATAGCCGAATCATCAGGTTTAAAACCGTATTCCCGCTTGTAATCTCGTCTTCCACAATCCATATCTGACTGATTTTACAATCTGGCAGAGGCAGAACATGATCAGGCCCGTGGGAATGTTTCTCTTTAAATGCGATCCCGGACAGAGGCCTTCTTGTGGAATACAGAATACGGGCATCAATATTACGTCCAAGAGTCTCCAGGTACATCAGAAGTGCCGGAATGATGCCTGATTCCGTCAGGCCAATAACAAGTATGTCATCATTGTTATCAAAAACAGGAATCTTTGGAATAGCAGAAACCTCCGGAATAATGGGAGTCTGTGGAATAATGGAAGCATCTGGAGCAATGGAAGTATCTGGAACAGTTGCGTCAGAAATAAAACGGGATAACCGTTTTTTTTGTGGCCACACCGAATCATGAAAACCAGAATGCATTTTCATGGTAAAACTATCATCTTTAAAAGATAAAACTTCATCAAGAAGGGCTGACAAATATTTTCTGAATTTAAAAAAATCTGATGATGATGCGGGGTAGATCTTGCCAAGACACGAGAGTGTAAAAGCCTCTTCCCGAAGTGGGTTATTATCTCTTTTAAGGTGATAAAAATCTTGCAGCAATTGAGTTCCTTTCTATCTTCTTCTTTTCGTTGCATTTTTGTCGATAAAAAACTATGTCCTGTAAGCGTTAACAGTTCAATTCAGGCGATTATCCTACTTTTGACCGGCTGTCCATTTAAATCCAAAGCCGTAGTGCTCATCCGCATCTTTATGGCCAATAAAATATTTTTCTTCCTTTGTGATTTCAATTTTATCATTCTGGTTTTCGATTGTGCATATAGAACAAAATGTCCTGCCGGAATCAGGGTTATCCAATCTTATGAAAATGGTGTTGCCCAGTTCATCCTTTATCTTGACCCTGCCGTTTACCAGGGTGAAATTTGCGGTTCCCTCGTAAATAAATGCAAAGATCATCACAAACTGGATAAGATCAGGTCTCATAATATATAGATTCTCACCGTCTGAGGAGAGACCTGTACGATCATCCTTGTCAAGATATATGAAAGGCGGAGCAACCCTGGAGCCAAATGATCTGCCAAGAGCCTGTATAACTCCATATCTGCCATCTTTCATGGAAAACATGCAACCAAGATCAAGATCAGCCTTTACTGTTTTTGGTCCAAAAAAGCCCCCTTTCTGCTTTATTGTCTGATCCCAGTTCAAATTGATATGAACTGGCTGGACAGCCCCCTTTTTTCTTAAATCCACGGATGTTTTAGAGCCTCTTTTTTCAAGAGTGATCTTTGTAAGTTTAACTTTTTCAGGAGATTGCGGGGCAGACGATTGGGGGCTGACCTCAGGTGATGCTGTTCCGGATCGAGATCGGGAAGAGTCTTCGTTTGATTGAGAAGAGCTTGATTTTGATGTGGCCGAGGATGTTTCTGATGAAGGCGGTGTTGATACCTCATCTCCGCCAAAATATTTCAAAAGTGCACTCAATCCTCCGTTAAATCCCTGGCCTACAGCGGAAAACCTCCAGATATCCTTGAGGTATATCTCTCCCAGCATAAGTGCTTTTTCAGCAACAAAATCAGCTCCTGAAAAGGAGAATCTCGCGAACTCGGTACCTTTGGACAAGAGCCTTATATACCCTGAAGATATATCTTTCATTGTACCATTACCATCTATTGCTGCTGTAAATACAATTTTCCTGATCATGGCTGGCAGCTTGGTGAGATTAACATCAAATCTTTCGGCATCTCCGGCAACAGATCCTGTTTTTCTTAAAGCATTTTCAGGCGAAGAAGGCTGGTTGAAAAAAATAAAATATCGGTCATCTGAAAGCTTGTTGTCCTGATCAACACCAAAACAGGCAATATCAATTACAAGCCTGGAATCTA
>JADFYT010000187.1 GCA_015232935.1 Desulfamplus sp. | reverse complement strand
GATAGTCAAAAATCAGGCAAGGGCACAGATAATCAAAAGCCTGACCTGAAAAACGTACAGAGGACAAATGATCCTGAAAATCCCTTCTGGTCATCTACATATGAGATCATCAAGGCATTCAGCAACAACATCAGGACGCACGAGGACGAGGTAAAAGAAGAGTTGAACAGGATGGGGCGTACAGCAAGGTTTGTTGATTTATGGGAGTGCACAGTCAATCGACCAAATTTTGAGCCTGAAAAGTGGTATTTCAATGGAAAGCCAACCCAGGAGTTTATAAAAGGGGTCAAAAGCTACGCCGGAATAGCCTATATCCTCTCTCCTGACGACATCCAGCCGGAATTCAAGGCCAATAACGCGATTACTATTCAGGTGCAGGATCTAAAAAAGATGGACCATTGTGATGTGGTTGAAAGGATGATCAGCAATATCTTCTATGATATCGGGCCGGAGAGTATCATGAAAGAGATAAAGAACATCTATAACCAGAACTTCTCTGCCATACTCAAACTCCATCTTGCAAGTTTTCTTACGGATCAGCTCTTTGTTCTGGTAGGCAAGGACAATGCTTTGCCATTTATCGAGATGGCAAAGGATTTCAAGCGGTTCAACAATCAGGTCAACTGGCTTTGCACTGCTAACAGCAGATACACGGCAGAAAACAGACAGGCAGAGGCAATTTTGAACCACCACCTGCAAAGACCCGATGGAATGAATGGATATATTGCCCAGTTGAAAATCCAGAAAAGTGCCATGAAGCGTATCCCGAGATGGGTTGGCTTTGCTGATCTTAAAAATCCTGAGCAACTGCATTTTAAAACAGGAAAAATGCCAAACGAGATATGGGTTGTCAGAAACAGCAATATTGACAATACCATGAACAGCACAACTAAAAATGGCCTGAACAGCACAGCCAGGACAGATCAGGCGAGTGGACAGAACGAAAAGAGTGAAGATACCGACAATAGTGAAACCGCAGGCAGGCCAATGATTTTCGTGACCCGGGAGCAGATCTCGCAAGAGACATTAAAGCATCTTGACCACAAGGGCTATCTGCCTGGAGAGCCTCTGTTTGCCCCTGACAATAACAGTACTACCAGAGAACTGCTAAGATCTGTCCAGGAAGATATCAATTCAGACAGGCCATTAAACATTGAATGGCCCCCAGGCTGGCCTGTTAATATCAGGCAGCCATAAACACGATTAAACTCAAAGGCTTTAAAAAAACATGAAAGCATTACAAAATAACGGCCTTGTGAAAATTCTTCAATGGGAAAAGATGGATATTGAGGAGAGGATAGGAGTGACAGGCGGCAAATATACAGATGTCAATCTTATGCTCTCTCTTTTCCTTGCGATTCTCATCTCTCTTCTTTTTTATGCCCCGCAGTTTAACTATAAAGATTTTCCAATAACTGCAATATTCCTTGACAGGGGTCTCACCCCTTATTTTATTGTATTTTTTTCATGCTGGTCTCTCTCCATTCTTTTTGTCAAATGGCGTAAAGTCATTTTCCAGCAAAAGGCTCTGGCATTGATGGTTGTCCCTCAGACTGCCGATTTTGAGCTGACAAAGGATACCGCAAAAAATATCCTCTCCCGTATGTATGGTCTCGTAGATGACCCGAAGCACTTTGTTCTTTTAAACCGGATAGAGCGTGCCCTTGCAAACTTGAGGAATATAGGAATGATCGCGGATGTGTCAGAAGTGCTCCGTGCACAGGCCCAAAATGATGAAGACCAGATGGAATCAAGCTACGCTCTGGTCAGAGGCTTTGTCTGGGCTATTCCGGTGCTGGGATTTATCGGGACGGTTCTGGGTCTGTCACAGGCTATCGGAAGTTTTGGAGCGGTTATTGTCAAAAGTGAGGGGCTTGAGTACCTTAAAACATCTTTGCAGGAGATAACATCAGGCCTTTCAGTGGCATTTGACACCACTTTGATTGCTCTGGTTGCAGCTCTTTGTATTCAGCTGCTTATGATTGGTCTCAAGAAAAAAGAGGAGAGTTTTCTGGATGACTGCAATGATTATTGCCACGCAAATATCATCAGCAAGCTGCGTCTTTCATCCGCGGAGTAACTTTTTCCATGAGTGGCAAAAGAAGAAAAAAAAACAGCAGTATCGCCATTTCTCTGTTTTCATTTCAGGATATTATCACCTGTTTGTCTGGCATAATGATTTTGCTGGTACTTCTTATTACGGTTGAAATCGTGACAGGAAAACTTGCCGAATCTCCTGATGATGTCCGCTCGCCTGATGATGTCCGCACATCTGATCCTGCCCGCTCTCCCGGGAATAACCCCCTGAGAAGCGGCCATCAAGAGTCTGCCAACATAAAAAAAACGGTTGCCGGAGCCAAGCAGGAAAAAAAGGTTGCCGGAGTCAAGCAGGTTGCTGTAGCTGATCAGAATAACTTGGAAAAAGATATTGAAGAGCTTGAACAAGAGAAATCGAGATCTGAGTTAGTGCTCTCGAATCTTGATGTCAGGCATGATGAGCTCAAAGATGAGTTAATAAAGCTCAACGAAAAAAAGAGATATCTTGTAAGGCATAACAACGAAATAGCTTTTATTCCGGCAAAAAAAGGTGGGCATGAGCAAAGAGCATTGCTGATCGAATGCTCGGGAAAATTGATCCGCTCCGGTATGGTGAGTCATGATATGCAAACAATAGATAATTCTGAAAAAACAAAAAATCATGAAAAAACAAACAATCTGGAAGGAGCGGCTAAAAACGGGCATCCTGACACCTTTTTAACAGACAGTGAAGGACTTGAAAAATTTCTTCAATCACTTGAAACACTCAGTAAATCTGACGCATATCCTCTGTTCATGATAAAACCATCTGCTTCGGAATATGCCATGCAGCTTGTCAGGCAGGTTCAGGCCATGGGATTTGATGCGGGATATGATGCCATGGTGGAAGAGGAGAGCGTATCTTTCGGACAATACGCTCGATAGCTGCGGATTGCCTTGTTTAGGGCATGCAGCGAGCATGCGAACCATAGAATAGATCAAGGACAATGAGAAAACACTCGTTCAGAAGCATAAAAGATGATGATTCAGGCAGTTTTGAACTGCTTCTTGACACAATGTGCAATACATTTGGAGGAATTGTCTTTATCGCTCTGCTTCTTTCCCTGCTCTCCCAATCCGCGGAAATCAATAATTTATCCAGCATTTCTGATCATTCAGGGACAAATTATTCCGGGTCAAATCTTTCCCTGAAGGATGATTTAAATAACAATACAGATTCAGACAGCAGCATAAAGGAGTTGCTCAAAAAAGTTGAACAGGTAAAGAGCGACATCTCGGCCAAAGAGAGAAAAAATCAGCTTGAAAACCAGATAAAAATAGATCAGCGACGCAGTGCATCCACACAAGAGTCCATTAAATCCCTTGAAAAAGAGGTTGTGCGGCTCAAGCAGGAGATTGCATCGTCTCAAAAACCACGACAGCGGGAGCTTCGGCTTCCAAGACTCCATAAAATTGAAAAATCGCCTGTTTTTATAGCCATTCGTCAGGGCAGGTTTTACACTATTACCGATGTCTCGTATAGCATCGCGGATCTCTTGTCCGGCTCATGGGGAAACAGCGGGAGAGGATATGACGCATCAGATAATTTCATACGCGAATATAATAATGTTATATACATAGAGCCATTGGCCGGCAAGGGACAAACAATTCGTAAAGGCTCTGAAAACATGGGAAAAATCTTGCAGGCAATCTCGAATATCAACCCGCAAAAGGAGTTTGTCACCTTTGCCGTATATCCGGACTCTTTCTCTGAATTTAATTATGTCAAGAATATTTTTATTGACAGAGGGTTTGATTACAACTGGTTCATTATTAAAGATAGATTATCCCTTGCAAAAGGATCGGGAGCACTTCAAGCACAGTAAGCCAAAGCCAGTTTGGCACAAGTTATTGTCCAAAACAGGAATTCTTTTGACAGAATCAAAATTCTTGACAAAAACAAAAAAATGTAAGTAAACATATTCGCTTTTTTTGTAAAATACAGACACGCTTTATGTGTTCTGTTAAGAGCCTGTTTAAAAATTCAAAGGTTCTAAGTGATTTTTCAATATCACGAGTTGTTTTTATACCACAATTTTTCAGTACCAATGTTTGTTTATTTTTTTACCATGAGAATGAATCTTGATTTTCATGATTCGGGGTGGCCACAAAAAAACGAGTTTGGAACACCACCAAAAAACGGCCATACCGGTTTAGTACTACTAACTTTTCTGTCATAAGGATGAATTAACATGAGATTTTCAAAAAGCAATGATGTTCTTGGAACCGTAAACCGCGGTGACGCCGCTGAATCAAGTCTTTGCACCCTTTGTCGTGCAGATTGCAAGGGAAAATGTGAAACATGGCTCTCCAGCATGGTAGGACGAAAACTTCTATATCCAAGAAGTTTCGGGCTTGTAACCGCGGGTGCGAACAATACAACCCATGTGGGCGTATCATACAATTCCCTTCGTATTCAGGGCTATGCATACGGTGCACAGGGGATGGCTCCAGGTTTAACAAGCAGCCAGGATGACTGCATCTTCCCTAACGTCAGCCTTGAGACAGCCTTTGGCAAGAAAGTAAAGACCAAAATTCGTATGCCGCTTATGACAGGTGCGATGGGTTCAACCTTTATCGCGGAAAAATACTGGGACGCCTTTGCAATTGGTGGTGCTCTTGTGGGTATTCCTGTTGTAATCGGGGAAAATGTTGTGGGTGTTGACCGCAAATCCGATATATCCCCGGGATTGGAGAGAAAGGGAAAAATCAAATCTGCACCGGAACTTGACCGCAGAATCGAGACATATCTGAGATACCATGATGGTTATGGTGCCATAATTGTGCAGCTAAATGTGGAAGATACGCGAAATGGCGTTGCCGAGTATGTGGTTGACAAGTATGGCGACAAGTGCATTATCGAGCTTAAATGGGGTCAGGGAGCCAAAAATATCGGAGGTGAAATCCAGGTGAGAAGCCTTGATTACGCACTCTTCCTGAA
>JADFYT010000186.1 GCA_015232935.1 Desulfamplus sp. | reverse complement strand
AAAGATAACAGCATTTACGTTGGCGGAAGAGATGAAAGATATCTTAAAGCCTCTTTTTGAAACCCACATGGATGATATAATGTCAGGCCACTTTTCAAAAACCATGATGGAAGACTGGGCAAACGGAGATGCAAATCTTCTTGAATGGCGTGCTCAAACTGCTGAAACCGCATTTGAAAAATCAGTATGCACCGATGCCAGGATTGCCGAACAGGAGTATTTTGACCACGGAATCCTCATGATAGCCATGGTAAAAGCCGGAGTGGAGCTTGCCTTTGATACTATGGTTGCAGCAGGCATAAAGGAGGAATCTGCTTACTATGAGTCTTTGCATGAAGTTCCTTTGATCGCGAACACCATTGCCAGAAAAAAATTATATGAGATGAATGTGGTCATCTCGGATACCGCAGAATATGGATGTTATCTCTTTGCACACAAGGCGATACCGCTGCTTCAGAATTTTATGAAAACCATTGACACCGATGTTATTGGAAAAGGGCTTGATCTTGAAGATCTTGGTGTTGATAATATGGAGTTGATACAGGTAAATGAAGAGATTCGCTACACTGTTGTGGAGATGGTTGGAAGGGAGCTTCGTTCTTACATGAGTGCCATGAAGCCTATTGTGTAAAATTGTATATAAAGAGACATTCAGGAACCTGATCAAGAATTGACAGCTTTGCAGATTTACAGAAGCTGTCAATTCTTTTTTTAACATGATAATGCTCTCTTGTTTTCATGGTTCGGGGTGGCCACACAACGGCCATGAAGGTTTATATAGATCTTTCGCGGCATATGGTTTTTATGAACTTCTTCGAAGCACATATACGCCGCTGCCAACAATCATAAAAATTCCAATCAACTGAATAAACCCTGGCATCTCTTGCCAGAAGAGATAACCCCATATCACACTTATGGGGATAGCAAAATACTCAAACGGCGCTACCACTGAGGCATCACTTAGCCTGTACGCCTGAGAAAGGCAGTAAGTTCCCACTGCGGCAAAGCAACCCACCACAAGAATCAAAAAAAAGTCTTTATTTCCAGGAGCTGTCCAGTTTCTGAGAAGAAAGGCCATGTTTTTGTTTTCGTCAGTGGCAAACCTTCCGTCGCCTATAGTTATCCATATTATCCCGCTGAATAGAAGATAGATCATCATTGGATAGAATACCAGGGATACACCACTCTCATTAACGCCATACTTTCTTGTACACACTGCTGTAATTGCATAGAACAATCCTGACAAAAGTGCAAGAAAAGCACCAATATTTATTGTGGAAAGATATGAATCAAAATTGTTGATAACTTCAGTATTATTGATGATTTCAGTAAGCTGCTGATCTGTCGTCATTCCGGGCTGCATCACCACTACAATTCCAAGAAATCCAAGAAACAGTGCTGCCCAACCTTTTTTATCAATTCTCTCTTTGAGGAAAATGACAGACAGTGCGGTGATAAACAGAGGACAGCAGAAAAACAGGGTTACAGTATGGGATAGTGGAATGAGGGCAATTGATAGATAATATGATGTATAGCACATAAACATCACAACTGATCGCATGATCTGAAAAAATATGTTTCTTGTTTTAAGAAGATGAATTCCACCTTCCAGCCGGACAATGGCAAAAACTGGCAAAACAGCAAAAAGGCTTCTAAAAAAGACTATCTCGTGTACAGGGTAGCTGCCACTTATAAATTTGATTATTACATCCTGAATTGAAAATATGAATCCTCCTGTTATCAGCAGGAGGATCCCTGGCAATGATCTATTTTTAATAACAGCATCTGATTGCATCATGGCCTCTTGTGATTGCGTAATTGTTTTTTGTCTCACGGTAAAAGTTGTATATCGCATGATCCGGTATGGTTTTATTATCATAATCAAATTACAAGCCCTTAATAATGCTGTCAATCTATATTATTTTGTAGCTTGGCAAGCAGTGCTCTTTCAAGGTTTAATTGAAATTCCTGAATAATAAAAAAAGGTTCCTGATTTTTGGCATCCTTGATATTCAAGCAAAAACAATTGACACTTTTTTGAAGGAATCCTCGAAAAAAGGGATTATTACTACAGGGAGTTTAAACTTGCAAATGGAGGATGCCGCAATAGCATGACACATTTATCTTGACATCAATCTACCGCGTGACTTAAATTTATCAGTTCAGTTTAAGCGGTTTATTTTACTTTATGATATTTATACATAAATTCTTATATGTTATTTTGTTGCTCATAAATTTCAATCACAACATTAATTGCAGCAAAGCTGCTTATGTTCTTGTAACAAAATAGCAATATTCCAACATCTGGAGGAGCGATAAAGAGCGATGGATTACAAACAGACCCTGAATCTGCCTGTCACTAAATTTGCAATGAAGGCAAACCTTGCGGCACGGGAACCGGAACAGTTAAAAGCGTGGGAAGAATCTGGGTTATACCAGAAAATCAGACAATCTTCAGCAGGGAAAGAGACCTTTATTCTCCATGATGGCCCTCCCTATGCCAACGGCCATCTTCACATGGGACATGCCATTAACAAAATATTAAAAGATATTATCATACGCTCCAGGCAGATGGCCGGATTTAATGCACCCTATGTTCCGGGCTGGGATTGCCACGGCCTTCCGATTGAACACAATGTCGATCAAAAACTTGGTTCAAAGAAAAAGGAGATGACACCGGTTCAGATACGTCAGGCATGCCGCAAATATGCCGCGGGTTTTGTTGATATTCAAAGAGATGAGTTCAAAAGATTTGGTGTTGCAGGAGACTGGGACAATCCATATCTGACAATGAACAATGCCTATGAGGCAAGAATCGCAAAAGAGTGCGGTGAATTTGCCTTGAGCGGTGACATGTTCCTTGGCAAAAAACCGATTTACTGGTGCTGCAGTTGCGAGACCGCTCTTGCAGAAGCAGAGATTGAATACAAGGATCACGGCTCACCTTCGATATATGTCAAGTTTCCGTTAAAGGATGATATTAGTGATCTTCTTCCCGCACTGAAATCCGGTGATGTTGATGCCTGCGGGACAAAAGAGTGCGGCTGTACTTCTGCAAACAATATATCCATTGTAATCTGGACAACCACACCCTGGACAATCCCTGCCAACCTTGCGATCTGTCTGCACCCTGAGTTTGAATACTGTGCTGTAAAAACCCGGAACCAGGGAATCATGATCATGGCAAGGCAGCTTGTTGAAAAGGTTATGTCAAAATTTGCCATTGAGAATTACACGATTCTTGGTGATATAGCTTCAACTGATCTTGAAAACAAAAAATGTACCCATCCGATGTATGGCAGAGACTCTATTATTATCCTTGGAAATCATGTCACCCTGGAGGCAGGTACAGGATGTGTTCATACTGCTCCGGGTCATGGAGCTGACGATCATGTTGTGGCACTTCGTTATGGTCTTGAACCATATTCACCTGTTAAGGACAATGGCTGCTTTACAGATGAGGTAGCAGGATTTGAGGGGCAGTTTATCCTGAAGGCCAACAAGGGTATTATTGAAGAGCTTGGGAAACGAAACGCCCTTCTAAAGCATGAAGAGATGACCCACTCCTATCCGCACTGCTGGAGATGCAAAAAACCTGTAATATTCCGTGCAACACCTCAGTGGTTCATATCAATGGATGCCAAAGGGTTGAGGAAAAAAAGCCTTGAAGCAATTGACAGGGTGGAGTGGATACCCTCATGGGGCAAGGCAAGAATCTACTCAATGATAGAGCACAGACCTGACTGGTGCCTTTCAAGACAGCGTTCATGGGGTGTACCCATCCCTGTTTTTCACTGCAACAACTGCTCACAGGTTTATGTATCAAGGGAGTCTGTTGACAGGATCCACACTCTTTTTACGGAACACAGTTCAGATATATGGTTTGAAAAAGATGCGGACTTTCTTATGCCCGAAGGAGCTGCCTGTGCAAAATGCGGAAGTCATGATTTCAAGAAAGATCAAAATATCCTGGATGTCTGGTTTGATTCAGGTGTAAGTCATGCTGCCGTACTTGAGGAGACAGAGGGGTTAAGGCGTCCGGCAGATCTCTACCTTGAGGGGAGCGATCAGCACAGAGGCTGGTTTCACAGCTCTCTTCTGACGGCTGTCGGCAGAACAGGAAATGCTCCGTACAAGGCTGTTCTTACCCACGGTTTTGTTGTGGACTCTCAAGGGAAGAAGATGTCAAAATCTGTAGGCAACGTGGTCGCTCCGGAAAAGATCATCAAGCAGCATGGTGCCGATATATTAAGATTGTGGGCAGCGTCGGCAGATTATCGTGATGATGTAAGAATCTCGGACAATATAATTACCCAGCTTTCAGATGCTTACCGCCGTATCAGAAACACCTGCCGTTTTATGCTTGGAAATCTTTTTGATTTTAACCCGGCAACCGATATAAGGACTTTCAAGGGAATGCCGGACATGGATAGATTCATGCTGCACAAATTGGGATCTGTTCTTGATAAATGCATCAAGGCATATGACACATACGAGTTTCATACTGTATATCACGCCATGTATAACTTTTGCACCGTGGATCTGTCGGCGTTTTATCTTGATATCATAAAAGACAGGCTATACACCTTTCCTGCAAAGGATACTGCAAGAAGGGATGCCCAGACAGTCATGTATCTTATGCTTGATGCCATTACAAGACTGATGGCTCCTATCTTGCCCTTTACAACCGAAGAGGTGTGGAAAGAGATGCCGGATTTTGACAGAAAACCGGATGACGGTAAATCTGATGAGAAAAACAGGAGCGGCGGAAAGCTGGAGAGCGTGCATCTTGCCTTGCGTCCTGTTGCTGATCCTGAATGGCGTGATGATTCTCTTGCTGCAAAATGGGAAAAGATCATAGCTGTTCGCTCGGAGGTGACAAAGGCCCTTGAAGAGGCACGGGTTGCCAGGACGATCGGCCACTCTCTTGATGCAAGTATTGGAATTTATGTGGATGACGCTGATGTAAAGGAGATTCTTGCCTCATTTGGAAAGGATTTGAGGGATGTGTTCATTGTCTC
>JADFYT010000185.1 GCA_015232935.1 Desulfamplus sp. | reverse complement strand
TTTTAAAAGCAACTTATTCTTGAGCATGTTTATTTTCCGGCCAGAAAGCAGCAATGGTTGTGCCGGAACCACATGCTGATCTAATCTCAAAAAAACCGCCCGAAAGAGCACACCGCTCTTTCATGCTCAAAAGCCCCAATCCAGCTATCTTTGGAGGCTTTTCATTGAGGTTGCCAGCATTTTCGTGGCGTGACGCGTGTGGGTGGGGTGGGGGCGTGAAACCCTTTCCATTATCTGCAATCTCAAGCCTTATTCCGCCGCCATTATTTTTAATATCAGCAGGTTCAACATAATGTTTACCGGATTGTGATTCTTCAGAGACAGGATCAGCCTGACTATCTTTTCCGGAAATTATCCGGTCAGCATGATCCGTGTATCCACCAGATATCCGGTCAGCATGGTTGATTTTTTCAAGGGTGATCCTGATACTGCAACATCCACTGTGCTTGATGGAGTTGGTCATGGCCTCCTGCATAATCCTGAAAATAACTATCTTGATACAGTCGGCTATCTGACTCTCCTCAATATCTATATCAAGGTTTACAAATACCCAGGGGTATATCTTTTCAAACTCTCTTGAATACCATGATATAGTTGCCAGAATACCCAGATCATCCAGCACGGGGGGCCAAAGATTCTTGGTGATCTCACGGGTCTCCTTAATGGTCTCCTGTATTATAGATACAACATTTTCAAGTTGATCGCAGCTTTTGCTGTTACCCCATTTGTTCATGGTAAGCAGCGTATTCTCAACCGAAAACTTGATAGCGGTGAGTGATTTTCCAAGAACATCATGAAGTTCAAAAGCTATCCTTTTCCTTTCGATCTCATAGGCTGTAATAAGCTTTGAAGATAATGCGTGACGCTCTTTTTCAGAGTTTTCCAGATCAGCCCTCAGTTTCAGGTTTTCATCAATCTGCTCCTGGAGCTTGCGTTGATATATATAAAGATCATTCGCATAAGATGCGTGTGCATGAGAGCCCACCGCCCCCCCATTTATGGCATCTTTACGCTGTAAGACAAGATGTCCCATATTTTTTTTATTCTTTCTCATTTCCCTATATTATCCCCATAAATTCCAGGACGGCATATCTATAGTTTTTCCAGACAATCAAATTGGTGGAAATGCTGCCTGAGACCCCTGGCAAAAGGATTATCTCACCAAAAGACTTTTCCGGAGATCCATATCAAGGAGAGCTGTTCAGGCAATCTTGAGCCTTTCAATCTCCATTCTAACATCCTCTTTGCTGACCCTTTCTCTCTTTCTCATATTGCAGTAAGCGGCAGCTCCGTCAATAAGGGATATTGCCTTGCCTGGCAGATGTTCACAAGGCAGATAACTGGAACTTGATCTGACCGCTGCAACAAGTGCCCCGTCATCAATGGAAACGCCGTGATGCCTCTCAAAACTTGGTGCTATGCCTCTTAATATCGCAATGGCCTCGTCCATATGAGGCTCATGAAGCACAATCTTTTTGAATCTTCTTGCAAATGCAGGATCTTTTGCAAACGAGTCCGCCCCTTCAAAGGTTGTGGCTCCTATACAGGGAAAATCCCCTCTTGCAAGAAGAGGCTTGAAAAACTCTCCGGCACTCACTGACCCTTCAGTGGAGCCCGCATCAAGCAGCGTGTGAATCTCGTCAATAAATATGATTATTCTATCCCGCTTCGTTATAACCTCATCCATCAAGCCCTGAAGCCGGATTTCCAAATCTCCTCGATACTTTGTTCCTGCAACCAGACTGTTAAGAGAGAGTGCGTAAAGCATTTTTCCTTCAAGTTTGCCAGAAACTGCCCCGCTTGCAATGGACATGGCAAGCCCCTCTACCACAGCAGTCTTTCCCACACCTGGATAGCCAACAAGCAGAGGATTGTTGGTCTCCATCTGGGTCAGAACCTGAATGAGACGATCAATGGTAGTTGAAGCTCCAACCAATGGCTTTGTTCCCCTCAGATAGGCCGCATCTGTCATGAGCTGACCATATCTGTCAAGATAGCCATCAACATTTTTGGGGCGTTTTGGCGGCTGTGCAAAAAAAAGAGCGAGTTCAGGCGGCATATCATAGGATGCCGGCACAAACAGATATACCCGATCTTCCCTCTGGGCAAGAGTACGGTTCAAATCCTTTATGAGTGAACGGATTTCACCTACAGCCGGATTGACAGCATCCTTCTCGCCTATATAATGGTGGAAATCCTCCAGAATGTAAGCGATCCGGCCTTGGGGTCTGCTTATGATAAACCTTATGATCTCTTTGGGATCCGCTGTTTTTGCAGTGTTGACATCCGAGAAAAGGGAATATTGTTTTGACAGGTTTTTTAGTATAAGCCCTCTTGCCTTGCTCCAGAGAACGGGTATTTTTCCACTTGCAACCACCTGGGCGATAAGCTGATCCATCTCTTCCATAGGGTCGTTGTACTTTACAATGGACAGAGGCATGCTCTGTGCCATATCTGCTTTCATATTCAATTTGCTGGAAAAAACATCCGCTGGAATCTTGACAGCACTATCATATGAATTGTTTGAGTTTGCTTTGTCGTATGCCTTGTCCGGCAGGATTCTGTCCTGATCAGCAAAGGTTATTTCCTGGTCTGACAAGATCTGGTACTTATCAGATTGTGTTGATTTTGATTCCGACAATCTCCACTCTCCGTTTGAAAAGCATACACGCCCCTGCCCGTTCAGCAATATCTCGCTTGCTGTCTTGTACAGCCTGGCATTTTCAGTTTTGCCTGAAAACCTTTCCATTGCCTGAGAACGATTCGAGACACTATTTAGAATTTTCTGGACAATCAAGGGGGTGACAGGATTATTTCCCGCCTGTTTTCTTAAATCCAGAACAGCTTCTCTTGAAAACCAGACCGCACTTTCATGAAGACAATCCATTTTACCGATCTCGTTTAAATTCAGTTCTTTTTGAGTAACCATCTGACTTATCCTGGTAAAAACCTCGCCTATTTCAACAGACAGCTCTTTCATAAATCATGTGCCATAAGCAAACCTGAGGGCATCCCGTTTTTCATCTTCCGCCTCCTGCAACGATCTCAAGGCTTTCTCCATCTCGTACTGTGCGTCCATCGCCTTTCCCATTGCCCTTCTTGAAGCTGCTTGAGCCGCTTTTTTTTCATCTTCCGCCTTTTTCACTGCCAGAAGTGCGTTGTCAGCGATTTTCTTGGCCTCTTTTGATCTGGCTATGGCCTGCTCCCGGGATTTCAAAGCCTTTTCCATAGATTTGATTGCCCTGTTTTTTTCTGTTCTCTCTTTTTCAAGAGCATCAAGAGCTCTGTTCACTCTGCCCAAAGCCAGCTCCTTTTCCTGTTTTGATTTTTCAGCGATTACAAGTGCGACTTTTTTCTCTTCAACCGCCAGGCACATCTCATCAATGACCCTGTTTTTTTCAAGCACGGCCATCTGGAGATCTTTTCGAGACATATCTCTTATATTTGAAGCGTCATGGAGTTTTTTCAATGAATCCTTTTTTTCAGATTCAAGTTTTTTAATGTTCTGTTTGAGTTTCTCAATCTCTGCAAAAGCCTTCTCCTTCGCCTTCTCCTCGTTTTTGAGCCTGCCAAGAGTAAGCTCTGAAACAGAGGTGGTTTTCTCAATAACGGATTTGTATTTTTCAACCTGCTCCAACGCTCTGTTTTTCTCCTGATCAGCTTTTTGTGCCTTTTCAAGAGCGGCGTTTTTCTCCATAACGGCGTTCCTCATCAGAATCCTTGCGTCTTCAAGCTCTGACAGTGCCCTGTCTCTCTCCCGGGCCGCGATTTCCGCCATCCCAAGAGCCTCTTTTTTTTCAGCCTTTGACTTGCTGGCAAGAGCCATGGCTTCTTGCACAAGAAGATCGCTGTTATCATTTCCTGCAAGCTCCTTGAGCTTGTGCAACCCCTTTGTGGTCAACATTACAAAGCACTCTTCACAAGACAGCCTGACCAGATCATTTACATCACCCTGATTGCCTCTGAAAGCCTGAGAACCTCCTTTAACAGCCTGAGAGCCACCGTTAACAGATTGAGAACCTCCTTTAACAGACCGGAAATCACCTCTGACCCTCTTTAAACCATCCATGACATTCAGATTCCGGTCGCTTCTTTTGATATCAAGCAGATCTTCCTTGTGTAAAAAGGCAATCATCGAAGCAAGCTCATAGGATGAATGACATTGGAACAGAGGGTATTCTGTATCAATACTGATTTTGACAAACTCTCCCGGAGATTTTATTCTCTTGCCCGCAATAACAAGAAAGTGCTCGATTTTGCCCAGGGGATCCAGGGGCTTATAGGCGGCCGCAATCTCTTTTATCCTGTCAACGTTCAGAAGTTTCTCAGCAGCAAGCATCCTGGCAATTGCCTTGCTGTCATGAACAGCCGGTGATTCTTCAGCAGATGCAGCTTCCTGCAAATGGTCTGAATGCAACCTGTATTCCCTTTTTTCGTGCAGGTCACGTTCCATCTTTCTCTCAAAATTGAGCCTCAAGCAGATACTTATTACAGATTTGTCCTTTCGGGAAACAGAACCATCTGTCGAGATATACTCTGCGGCCTCCCGTAAAAGAGCCACAATTCCGCAACAGGGGCAATAGTACCTTTGATCGCCATCACTGTCTGAAGACTCCGCAGAGTCATTGACACTGTGTCTGCATATCAAACATCTGTGTTTCACTTGTTTTCACCATTTTCCATACTGATTGCCCAAATCTAAACAGGGCGTTTACAAGACTCTTCTGAATCAAACTGGCATGGCCGTTTTTTGGAGACCACCTTTTTTTTAGAGTGGGGCATCTTGAATCATAATAATTTGGAACGATAATAGTCAAAAAAAGTCCTAAAAGTCAACGGTCTTGATCTCTTTGTTTTATGGCCTTGAGATTGAGCCGCGACATTAGATGCCTGAAAAAAAATTTTGGCTTTAATTTTCACGAAAACTATGCTTTATTTACGGCAAACGATTACGCTCCGGCAGCAATTAGAATCAGGAGGCTGTAAAGTCAACATAGCACTACTGCTTCTTCAAGTTTAAAGTGTCGGGTAGTTCTTAAGATTATTCAATCTTGCGAGAGGTTTTTCACCCGAC
>JADFYT010000184.1 GCA_015232935.1 Desulfamplus sp. | reverse complement strand
TTCGTCAATGGCATCGCAACTGTTCTTGATAAGATTTACAATAACCTGCATGAACTTGTTCTTTTCTATCATTATGTGGGGCAGATCACGGGAGAGCTTTTTTTCCAGAGCGATATCGTGTGTGGAAAAGGCAAACTCCTGCATTGCAAGAGAATCCTGTATCAGATAGTTGATATTTACCTTCTCCTTTATTTCTATTTTGCCAGGAGCATATGATCGCTGAAGAGTTAGAATCTGTTCTACATAATCAATGCTTGTGGAAATTTTATCTATTATATCAGCGGTTTTTCTATTCTCGCTCTGAAGCTCCTCAATCAGGTTCCCCATGTATTTTACCACTTCAACGCCTCTTGGATCTTCTGTAATGTATTGTGTCAGGTGCTCTTTATGCTCAAGAAGATCGTTGTAGCACTGTGCGATATAGTGGTAAGTCCCTGATTGATTTTTGTTTTTGAGTTTTGCCACATGTACTGAAACCGGCGTGATCGCATTGCCGATATTATGAAGTACCATGGCTGACAACTGGGCTCTTCCCGCGTCAACCGCCTTGTTTAAAAGCCTTGATTTATAAAGCTCTTTTTCTTTTACAAGAGATGCTCTTTGCAGAGCCTTGTCAATGGAGTGCAACAGGATTGTCATATCCAGCAGCGGTTTGGATATGTAATCCCATGCTCCGAATTTAAGTGATTTCACAGTATCTGAAATATTATAAGTACTTGAAACAACTATTATTGGTGTGTCCGGAGATTTTTTGACAATGGTTTCAAGAATTGAAAAACCATCCTGCTCCGGAAGAACAAGATCGAACAATACAATGTCAGGAGATTCTGTTTCAAAGTATTCAAGTCCCTGACGGCCATTTTGAGCATCAATAACTGTATAATTGTAATCTTCAAGAAAACCCTTCATGCTCTCCCTGATTTCGTCGTCATCGTCAATAATAAGAATCCTTACAGCCATACGCTTTTCCATATCAGCATATCTCCATTTTCTTCCATATCACTCTGTCTCCATCTTTTCACTACCTGATTTTCTATCGTCACCTGAAAAATATGGAATTTCTATGGTTACAGTGGAACCATGCCCTCTGCCTGGACTTTCGAGTATCAAGGAGCCTTTGTTTGCCTCAATAAAGTTCTTACAGTAATAGAGACCAAATCCTGAAGAGCCCTTGCTGGAGTTTCCAAGGTCAAAAATCTCTTTTTGCCGTTCCTTCTCAACACCTATTCCCGTATCTTTTATTTTAAGTCCTATATTCGTACTGTCACAGCATGTCGTGATCTCAAGTTTATGGTCTGTTTTATCTTTGTGTTCATCAATAGCATCCAGGCTGTTTTTTATGATATTGATAATTACCTGCATTAACTTGTTTTTTTCCATCAAAATGCCGGGGATGGTCTGCGGCAGATTTTTTTTGAGGATGATATTACGTTTGGAAATGGAAATTTCCTGTATTTTAAGGGCATCCAGTACCATAATGCTCATGTTGATCTTTTCCCTGATTTCATTTTTTCCAGGAGAATATGAACGCTGAAGGCTTAGAATTTGAGAGACATAATCAATACCAGAGATGATTTTGTCTATAATATTTGCTGTTTTGCTGTTATCGGTCTCAAGATTGTTTATAAGGGCACACATGTACTTGGCCACCTCAATCCCTCTTTCGTCTGTTGAAATGTATTCAGTCAGGTGCTCTTTATGCTCCATAAGGTCATTGTAGCACTGAGTAAGATACTGGTACGCCTGTGCCTGATTACCGTTTTTCAGTTTCTCGGTGTACATTGAGATAGGTGTAATCGCATTGCCTATATTGTGCATAAGCATGGCTGACAGTTGTGCTCTTCCGGCATCAACCGCCTTGTTTAGAAGCTCTTTTCTGATATATTCAATCTCGTTTTTCTGGTCATTCAGCGATTGTTCAAGCTTTTTGACCAGATTTTGAAGATTTTCGCATTCACAACCTGAATTTCTGCAACTGCTTTTCTGCTTCTTTCGCTTTTTGGGATTTTCACTCTTTTTTTTCAATTTTCACCTCCAATGGGCAGATATACTGTCATCTCGGTTCCTGATCCAGGCTCACTTGATACCTCAATGGTTCCATTATGAGACTTGATAATTTCATAGGTGATGCTAAGACCAAGGCCTGTCCCCTTTCCTACAGGCTTGGTAGTAAAAAAGGGGTCAAAGAGCCGGTTCAGATTCTCTTTTGCGATTCCGCATCCTGTATCAGCTATTTTTATTCTTATAAATTTATCATGCTGATTAATCGTACTCTCCTTTTCCATTTTGCTCTCATTTTCTACCGCACCTTTTTTTTCGCCCTTCTCCAGACTCTTCTGGCTGATCGCACTCTTTTTTTCGTCCTTCTCCCGGCTATTCTGGCTGATTGGGGTTATTCCCGCTCTATCCGGATTAACTGTCTCTGCATTAGATGTCTCGGGATTGGCGGTCCTCTGATTAGCTGTCTTCTGATTATTTGTTGCACCAGGCTCTCTATTTTCGATCCTGATATCTTTTGCGACAACATCTGTAGATATCGTTATTTTTCCTTGCTGATCCATGGCCTGACTCGCGTTCAGTATAAGGTTCATGAGAGCCTGGCCGATTTTCTGGGGAAAACATTTTATTTCAGGCACCCTTCCATAATTTTTTACAATCTCTGCCTTGTATTTAATCTCGTTCCATAAAATATTTATGGTTGTGTCGATAGCCTTGTTTATATCCAAGGAGCTGTAATCAGCCTCGTCAATCCTGGAGAATGTCTTGAGGTCATTGACAATCTTCTTGATGTTCTCTATCCCCTCAAGAGATTCATCCGTAAGATCCGCTATATCTGCCATGATAAGATCTGTCTTGTTCTCTATTTTAAATACAGCGAGCTCGTTTATAAGAGCTGGCGCGTTTTCAAGCCCGGAGTAACGCAAGAAGAGTTCCACCTCATCGTATTTTCTATGAAGGGCATCTATTTTTTTTAAATATCGCTTGAGTGCTGAAAGGTTGGAATTTATAAATGAAAGAGGATTGTTGATCTCGTGTGCGACACCGGCCGCAAGCATTCCAACAGAGGCCATCTTTTCCGCCTGCACAATCATTGATGCCTGTTTTTCAACCTTGTCTTTCAGATTTTTGTTCATATCCTCCAGAGTCTCGTTGACAGCCTTGAGTTGAACTTCAAGAATATCCCGTTTCTGTTCAAGATTCCATTCATTGGCAAGAGCCCTTGCAAACTGGAGAATCTCTTCATGGTTAAAGGGCTTTCTCAGATAAAAGATGTCGTCTCTTCCTGTGGTGGCAATTATATCATCAGGGGTATATTCGCTGTAAGCCGTTACAATGACAATTTTAATTCTCGGGTCAATTGCCCATACCTGCTTTGATGTCTGTGCTCCGTCAATGCCAGGCATTTTCATGTCAACAAAGGCCACTGCAAAAGGGTTGTTCAGGGAGACGGATTTTTTTACAAGCTCGACACCCCGCGTGCCGTTTTCAGCCGAAGAGAGATGATAATTTGCTTTTTTTCTCTGTTTAGGCTTTTGAATGCCTGGATTATTGCCAAAAAGAGTCGCTCCTTTTTGCAGGACGTCTGACTCTTTTTCCGGAGTAAATATATCCTGGTATGTCTCGCGTATCCCCTCATCATCGTCAATGACAAGAATCCTTTTATTATCTTCCATTATGAGTTCCTTTATGAGTTTATGTATGCATTTTCCCCTTTGAAGCCAGTGATTCCACGCTCATTTCATAGAATGGGTTACCCGGATTCTCGCTGTTCATAATCTGTCTTATTCTGGAATTCCTGATATTGCTCTTTACGGTCATGGAACAGTGAGAGGCGGTAATCAGGGTTCCGGAAGAGAGAGTTCCTTGCACCAGTATCTCCTCTCCTTTTTTTCGTGCCTCCTGTTTTTGGGATTCATACCATGTTTCAAATCCGTTTTTTTCATTCAACAGATCATTCATCTCGTTTTTGATCGATTTTATTTTCGATTTTATCTCGGTTATTTTGGTAACCAGAGCGTCATTTTCATCAAACAGCTTGCTGACTGTCTCATCCATTTTCAAAGCCCTTTTTTCAAGATCAACCAGGAACGCGTCCATCTGCTTTTTAACAATGGCACTTGTAGCTATTTGTCTATCCTCCAGTGTCTTTTTTTTCTCTATAACCAGACGCTCCTGAAGTCTGGATATTTCAGAAAGGTCACTCAACTGCTGCGAGCTCTTTTTATCATGCAGATCTTTCATTGCTTCAAGTTTTCCAAGAAGTGTCTTGCAAGAATCAATCTTTTCGCTAAAGATTTTCAGGATCTCTCTTGAATGATCGTCTGCTCCTGGAAAGAGCTGGCAGGGAAGGGATACTTCGCTGCCTATGTTCATGGCCTCAATCCCTTTTGCCGCATAAATCCTGCTTGCCACAATCCTTCCTCTTGGTACAATGACCCTGCCGCTGGTAACAATGGTGCAGTCAATGATCTCTTTTTGTACAGCCACATCGCCTCGGGAAAAAACAGTGCTTTTTTTGATTATCTGGGCTGCTATATTGCCCTCTGTTTTAATTGTTGAGGAGTTTATGCCGTTTTTAACAACAAGAGTACCTGCGATATTAACTTCCGCCTCCTCAATCTCATTGGCCGCAAGATTGTTGCCAATTACGCTGAAACCAGACAATACAGTGCCTTGAACAATGATATCTCCGCTGAATTTGATATTGCCTGTCCTGAAATCCACATTTCCTTTTACTATCTTTTGAGGCATGATACTTATCTTGCCCCCCAACGAGAGATCTGCACGCCCATTGACTGCGGCAACAGCTTTTAATCCATCCAGGGAAAGCTCGACTCCCTGGCCGCAGTTCAGGTTCACATCCAAAGGTTCAGAAGCACAAATTTCCGTGCCAAAAACAGTGAAACCTTTTACTGCCGGTATAAGAGGAATTTTTTCAGCAAGAAGGGTGCCTTTGGTCAGATTTGCGATCTCGCCCCTCTCTCTGTAGTCAAATTTACCGGAGGCAAGTTCCTTACCAAAGCGTTCATTCTCGTTTTCAAAATGGTATTTGATACTTGCATTTCGTCCCGGTTTTGCGGGCCTGCCT
>JADFYT010000183.1 GCA_015232935.1 Desulfamplus sp. | reverse complement strand
TCTGTGGCTAAAAATAAAACAGATATTCTTCCAGATGAGAAACTCTCCACGGAAAATGCCGACATGATAGCTACCGCAGAAACAGTTTCATCCTTTGATGTCATGACCGGAAGCAGTGAAAACAAAGCGTTATTGCCTGCTGGTAGTATTGATGGGAGGATTAGCGAAGAGAAACTTTTTTACATCGCAAAAGGCAAGACTGATCCTTTTGAACCACTTATAAAAGAGAAACCTCCTGTTGAAGTGACTCAGGAGGGATTTGAAGAGGATATTCCGCAAAGAATTCTGACCCCTCTTGAAAAACTGGATTATGGTCAGATGAAGCTTGTTGCAATACTGACAAGAGAGTCAGGAAGTGTTGCCATGGTTCAAGAAGCTACAGGGAAAGGCTATATAGTTAATATTGGAACCTATATTGGACGCAATTCCGGACAGATTATAAGTATAGAAAAGGATAAGCTAGTAATACAGGAAAAAGTTAAAGACTATAAGGGAAACGTTGTTGATCGTTTTCAAGAGTTGAAACTGAACAAGTTGGAAGATAAGGGTTGATATGTCTTATTTATTATTCACTGGATCTAGAATTGCGTTTAAGTCGGCATGTTTTGTGTGGTGTCTGTTCGTTTTTGCAGGATGCATCACATCTTCTGCTCAGTTGGGTAAAAACTCTGCGGATAAAGGTAAAGTCTCTCCGGATCAAATTCAGCTTAAGTCCATTGATCTCAAGATCAATACAGACACAATAAATCTGTTGATTAATGGAAATGGCAAAATGAGATATTCTGCGGTCAAGCAGGATTTCCCGTTAGGAGTTATGGTTTACCTTCATGACGTTGTAATAGGAGATAAATTCGTTCAGCCATCTGTTCCGGATGGCATGGAAGTCTCCGCATTGTCCGTATCTTATGCTGATAATACAAAGAAGACTGTAGTCATCAAAGTGTTGTTGAGAGAAAATCTTGGTTATCAGGTTCAGGAAAATAATACTTTACTTACGCTCTTTTTTTATAGAAGCGGGCATTTGTCCACATCGTCTTCCGGGATGTCCTCTTTTGAAGAAACTAATCTTTTCACAGAATCAGAACCTTCCGATATAAATCCTGCAAACTCTGCTGCATCAAAGCAGACCTATAACAGTAGTACCGAGCAGACCTACAGTAGCAGCTCTGCAGAAAACAGGCCGACAAGCAATGCATCTTCGGCATTTCCAGAGAATTATGGAAAAAAGGCTTTGGTTACAGGCATTGATTTTCATGCAGGTGACGAGGGCGAAACATCTATTGTTATAAATACATCTAACCCTGTGAAATATGACATGCAGCGAAGCCAGTTTAATAACGAGCTTCAACTCAATCTCTACAATACTGATATTCCTGAATATCACCGGCGTCAACTTGTTACTACCTATTTTAATTCCGCGGTTGACAAGATTGTACCAGTTGATCGTACTGCTAATCAGGCTGCATCCAAGATTCATATTGTGCTCAGAGAAAGGGTGCCATACCATATTTTGCAGGAGCAAAATCGCTTGACCCTGTTTCTTGAACCATCATCTGTTAAACCCATGAAGCTTGAAGGAGAAAGTCTGGCAATTGCAGGCGGATCTTCAGCCGGTCTTGGACAGCCTGTTTATGAAATAGACGGCAATACGCAAAATAGACCTTCCAGTCAAAATCCTGAAGTTTTACAGAATCTCCAGCTTGCCGGGAGCTCTCAAAATCCCGGAGCTTCTCAGTCAACAAGTGCCGATGACTCTGATTCCGAACCAGAGGATCTGGAGGCAATTGCAATGCAGGATCAATCTTCCAATGCGCAGGATCAGGATTTTGATGAGAACCAGGATAACTTTTTCGACGAAAATCCGGTTTACACAGGCGAAGAGATAAGCCTTGATTTTTATGAGACAGATATAAAAAATGTATTCAGGATTCTGCAGACCGTAAGCGGTGAAAATTTTGCGGTTGATAAGGATGTTACAGGTACTGTTACTCTCACCCTTGAAAAACCTGCTCCCTGGGATGAGATACTTGATCTTATCCTTAAAATGAACGGGCTTGGTAAGAAAAAGGAAGGTTCTATTGTCCGTATTGCCACCATGCAGACTATCAAAAGGGAAGAAGATGAAAAGGCTGCATTGTTTGCTGCCAAGATACAGGCTCAAGAACAAAAAAAACAGCAAGAACCCATGTTCACAGAATACATTCCAATAAACTACGCCAATGCGGAAACAGATATAAAGCCTCATATTGAAAAACTGCTTACACCTTCAAGATCTTCGAGCGGTGGAACCAGTACCGGTGGTGGCAATACTGGTGGTGGTACGATAACCGTGGATCAAAGAACCAATATGATAATCCTGACCGATACCAAGGGAAAAATAGAAAAGGCAAAACAGTTAATATATAAACTTGATAAAGTAACCCCTCAAATCATGATTTCAGCCAGAATTGTGGAAGTGACAAAGGATTTCTCCCGCGAACTGGGTGTTAACTGGGGTATGTCCAGTCAGGATGTCTATCGTGATGATATCGGTGGTCTGTATGGCTTTGATGTGGCCATGAACCATCCTGTAAATGCATCTTCAGGTATTGGGTACACATTTAACCGTCTTGCAGGTACACCGCTTCTCCTGGATGCAAGACTTGCTGCATCAGAGTTGACTGGAGATACCAAGATAATATCCTCTCCAAAAATAATCACCCTTGATAACAAAACAGCAAAGATTGATCAGGGACTTGAGTACGGCTATCAAAGCGGTGTTGACGAAAACGGTAATCCTGTTATTGCTTTTAAGCCAATAAAACTTTCTCTTGAAGTCACCCCAGGAGTTACGCCTGATCAAAGAGTCAAGATGACACTTAAAATAAGCAAAAATGAAGTGTCAGGAACGGTTGGAGGCATTCCTTCTCTTTCTACCAGTGAGGCAAATACAGAGCTTCTTGTAAATGACGGAAACACAATTGTAATTGGCGGTATTGTAAAATCTACCGTATCTGAAGGAAGGACAGGCTTTCCTCTACTCTCAAATATTCCATATCTGGGACAGATTTTCAGATCAGATACAAGCACTGACAAAAAAAACGAGCTGTTGATATTTATTACTCCTACAATTGTTCAGCTTGATCAGAAAGACAATAAACTATAGGCCACTATATCTTTCCGGAGGGATTTTAGATGAAATTGAACCACTTAGTATTTGATAATACCATATTGGCTAAATATACAAGAATAAAACACAGGATTGCTGATTATAAAAAAACTAATTATTCATTGTTGATAGCTGTTATTATAATAGTACAGGCCGGACTTTTTTTTACGGGATGCGGCTCTTCGGGATCTCCGGATCAAACAGCAACTATATCCCTTACAGTAGGCTCCCCAAGTGTCAGCGGAGACGGTACAAGTTCTGTTGCCATCAGTGCCGTTGTCTTGGACAGTGCCGGAGCACCTGTGAGAGCTTACACCGCAGTATCATTTAAAACCAACTTTGGCAAATTCAGAAATGGTTCACAGAGCTATCAAACTACCACTATTGATGATTCAGGAGGAGTTACTGTCTCATTGATATCACCATCAGAGCCAGGAGTTGCAGAGGTAACCTGCGAGTCAAGTGGTGTTACTCAGCTGGTTCAGGTAAATTTTTCAAAAACAGCATCTATTGTGCTCTCATCAGAGGCCACAAGTATTCCTGCCGATGGTATTAAATCTGTTGAAATAACCGCATCAATAACCGAAGCCAACGGTGTTCCGGTTGTCAACAATACAGCAGTTAATTTTACAACAACTGTTGGAACTTTCAGTAATGGCCAGAAAACATACAAGGTTGCCACAATTGACGGCTCCGGCACTGTAAAAGTATCTTTGATAGCACCTAAAATACCCGGCATTGCCGAGGTAGTCTGTTCATCAAGTGGTGTAACTCAATCCATCCGTATTTACTTTACGCATTATGACAACTCCGGCCTTCCTGTTGGAGAGGCTTTTGATCTTTCGCTTCAATATCACAACATCTCAGGGTTATGGTTGTCAGGTCTTGCTGATAATGTTTATGCGGACCTTGCTGATGCGAATGGTAATGCCGTGCAGGATGGCGTTCCCGTCTCTTTTAGAACCTACAATACCGGAGGTTTCTTTGATCCTGATTTTGCAGTGACATCCGGTATGAATGCGGATGGTACTCAGATTCAGAGGAGCGGTAGAGCAACGAGCACACTATATTCAACGCCTAACCCGTCTCCTGCTGAAGGCATGGTATCTGTTACAGCAGAAACTGATGGTGGTACAACTACCCATGTTACATCCATCGCTGTGACACCTGGATATGATTCACATATCATGTATGCCGGAACAAACGGTGGCGGTGTCTATAAATCAACTGACAGCGGCAGAAACTGGGAAAATATAAGCAAATCAACATTGAATCCAAGATCAGGTCAGAACTGGATTGATCCTTATATTAAAGGCAACAGTGCCATCAGCGTTGATCCTGACGACCACAATACCGTATATGTTGGTACTGGCTATCTTGGCCAGGGAAATCTCTTTCGCTCTGTTGATGGCGGAATGAACTGGAACAGCAACAATACCGAGGAGTGGTTTGGCCTGTACTCCACGCAGGCTGCTGTGCTGACCGTTCTGTGCGATGATGGCGGAAGTGATTATGTATGGATGGGGACAGAAGGCAAGGGGATCTTGCTTGCAGATGATGGGGAAAATTTTGAACCATCAGGTGGTGTGGTAAATTCAATATCAGGCAAGGGCGAGATTATATCTCCAAAACTTGGTTACAGTGCCAAAACAGAAGTATGGACGTTAACCTGCATTGTCCCTGAAGCAACTGCAAATTCCCCATCTCTTATTACTGGTGATGATTCTCTTGTGGTAGAGAAAAATCCCAATGCTCCTGTACCTGTTCTTAATTCAAATGCCGTACCTTTTCCTGACGGAAGGATGGACAGTTTCAAGACAAGTTCTGCCACAAAGACAGAAACGTGGACTGTCAGATATGTTGTGGGTACGACCGCTGATGTGACCATGATATCTGTGCCCAAAGGCGGAGTTACTGACATAATTCCAAAGCAGTTTGATAAAGAGGAGAC
>JADFYT010000182.1 GCA_015232935.1 Desulfamplus sp. | reverse complement strand
TCTATTGAACACCATATTCACTGGTAAATCGAGATTCCTGAGTAAACAAGATTCTTGATAATTATTGAACACACACTATTTTTATCTTGAAACAACTTCTTGTTTCCGCTTATAATCTGAACCTAAATTGAATAAATGGTTTTTATATCATAATTGAAGAGAGCATCTTGGTTAGCAACCGTTACTTTAGGGGCTGTTTTTTTTAAAGAAAAACCCTTAAGTACACAAGACTTAATTTTTGAAACAATTGATGCTATGATAAAGATATTCATATAATATTGAAGGACAGATCTTATGGGTAAAACATTTCATGTGGGAAACAGAGAGGCTTCGCTGCTGTCTAAAATTGAGTCTTCAAAGGAGAGGGAACGATACAGATCTATCCATGTAATAAGGGACAATGTGGATATGTTCAGCAATAAAGTATCCATGAAGCTTGTGGAAGAGGGGCTTGTAGAGACTGTAAGCAAAAACGCCATACAGGAGCAGATTGCAAAATGCATTGAGACACTTTGCAGAGCAGAGGATTTTGATATTGATTTTCAGATAGCCCCATTCAGGACAATTGTCCAGAATCCCAATATCGTATCTCTCTATATTACGGCTTTTGTTGTGGAAAAGCTCATCAACCACAAGGATGTCATTGAAATTTATGGAAGTGACGAAGATATCTATTTTTGCATACAAAAAATAACTGCCCAGTTCCTTGAAGCATGATAACCGCTCAGTTTCCTGGAGCATGAGAAATATAAAGTGGCAACAATTCTCACTCATGAAGCATCATGAAACCGAGCGGTATTTGAATAGACAGGCGTTTTTTGCAATAATTATCAAAAAAATCATGCGGTACAAATCTTGAAATTTATAATCTCAAGATTTTGTTGAAAAATTTTCTAATTAGTAAAACATGGTTCAGATGGTATTTTTAATTTGTCAAGCAATCTGGAAACAGGGATGCCATCTGAGTTATACCCCCTGAGTTTATAATACTTTCCAATCATCTTATCGAGCGGAACAACACGTTTTTTCTTGTCCCCTGCAATTGTCTCCATCACCATCCTGTCCGGCAGAATATCGTCTCTGCTGCTGATTCCCTCTCTTGTATTCATATACCTTTCAAGCACATGAATCCGCTCTCCTGCTTTCAAAAAATCTGCTGATGACATTTTAATTCCGGTTATGGACGAAAAAAAATCAGGGTAAATTGAAAAATCCAGAAGAGCAAGTGCGACTTCCGGCAGCCAGAGCATCAAATTCTTTAATACAAAGCCTGGCGTGTATTTGGTAAGAAAAGGTTCCAGTGTATAGGCATACATGGTGAACTGACATGTCTGTAGTGCATTTACACCACATGTAAGGTCTTCAACAAACTTGACCATCTGGGGTTTTGCACGGGCAGTATCAGGTTTTAGAAGTCCCAAAAACACCTCAAAGGACATTATTGATGCTGAAAGATGACATGCACCTCTGTTGGCAACAGCGTAGGCAAGCCCCAGTCCATAGGCACCTCTCGGGTCGTATCCTGCCATTTCAAGCCCCTTCACCTGAATGGCAAAATCCTTTCCTCCATATTTTTGCGACAGTGCTCTTGAGCCAAGACCCATCTCCTTTCCAAATCCCTCACACCTTGCGATACTTTCCAATGCGTCTTCAATTCCGTCAGGCGAGCCGAACATGAGAGAGCAGGGCTTTGATGATCTTTCCGATGCACCTTGTTGTAATGATTCTTCAGATGTGCCTTGATTTAAATTATCTGAAGCATGCTTGCCTTTGGAACAAGAGACAAAAACATCCGGTGAAACAAGACCTTTTTCCACAGCCTCCATAACCCATGCAAGGGTTCCGCCTGCGGATATGGTGTCCATTCCGGCTCTGTTGCATATATCATTGAATCTCGAAATTGCCTCCCTGTCAAAAATTCCAAGATTTGATCCAAGAAGAGTCAGAGTCTCATATTCCGGTACTGCCGTCTCCTTGCCGTTGAATTTACCCCTGTGCCCGCACATGATTGAGCATGGTTTGCAGGTACTGACTTTGGTTTCATGTTTTTCCCTGATCATTTCACCGGATATTCTGAATGCCTGATCATGCTCTCCAAAAAAGAAGTTCCAGACAGGCAGTGCCTTTGCCTTGTTCGCAAACTTGACATTGGTGGCTGTTCCAAATTTTCCCATGGAGAGCGTAACGGCTTCACGCTTGATAAAGAGGTTAGCCTTTTTCTTGACCTTTTCAAACTTTTCAGGGTTTGCCGGCACAATCTTGTAATGTTTTCCTTTTGCCACAATCCCCTTAAGGTTTTTTGCCCCCATGACTGCTCCAAGGCCGCCTCTGCCAAGAAATCTGTGTCCTGATGCTATATTGGAAAAACGAACCAGGTTCTCGCCCGCAGGTCCAATTACCAGAGATGCCTCTTTTTTTGAATCAGCCAGTATTTTATTCTGTGTTTCGACCGTATCAAGCCCCCACACATCAGATCCATCCCTGAATTCAACTGTTTTATGGTCAAACCAGACCACACATTTGTCTTTTGATTTACCCCTGACTACAAGTCCTCCATACCCGGCGGTTTTCAGATGTATGCCAAAAGGGCCTCCGCAAGAGGCAGTAGCAATTATGCCTGTCAGGGGTGATTTGGCAATAGCTTCAAACCTTCCGGAGCAGGGTGCACCCGTTCCTGTTACGACTCCTGGCATTATGACAAGAATATTGTCCTCTCCAAGCGGATCAACTCCTGGTTTGAGGCGATCGTAAAGGAGCTTCATTCCAAGCCCCTTGCCCCCTATAAACATCTCCCTGTCTTTTATTGATGCTTCATATACAGACCATGATTTTTCTGTAAGATTGATTTCAAGAATCCTGTTGGAATACCCTTTTATCTCTTCCATATTTTCACCTTAAATTTTTGCTGATTACCCGGAAAGAAAAACTCCGTAAAATTGTATAAAGAGAAATAGCGGATTAATTCTGCCCGGATGCTTATTATTTCACCCTGTAATCTGATTCGGATAAAAATACCTTTTAATATGATCAGGCGAACGCTTTTTCCAAAATAGCAAGAGCGTCATTCTCGTCCATCTCTCTCGGGTTCATGATAAGACTTGGATCGTTGATGGCGGCCTTGGCGATCTGAGGAAGTTTGTCTTCAGTTACACCAGCCTGTTTTAAATTAAGGGGAAGATCACACAGGTCATTTAGTGCTTTTCCAAGCTCTCTTAAATAGTGAATCATCTGCTCTGCTCTTCGGGATTCAGGAGTTCTTGCATATACATCAGCACCGGCAACAGGAAGAAGAAGCCTGCCTATATTTTCACGGCATTTGGACATATTGTATTCCAGGCCAAACGGCAGAAAAATATTCATTGCAACACCATGAGGAATATGACAGATGCCTCCTGCTGCATGTCCCAGAGAGTGAACCACACCAACCATTGAATTGGAAAAAGCAATTCCGGCCATTGTGGATGCATTTGCCATTGCAAGCCGAACACTGGCATCGTTTCCATCGCTTACAGCCTTGATCACATTGTTTCTGATCATCTCGATTGCGGCAAGTGCATAGGCATCGCTCATCGGGTTTTTCTGAAGATTTATAAATGATTCAACAGCATGGCTCATTGCATCCATTGCGGTCGCAGCTGTCATCTTTGGAGGAAGGGTCAGTGTCATCCTTGGATCAAGAAGGGCGATATCAGGCAGAAGGCGTGTTGAGGAAAAGGCCATCTTTAAATTACGTTTTACATCAGATATGACGGCCACAACAGTTACTTCTGAACCGGTACCAGAAGTGGTTGGAATAACAACAAGAGGCTTCATTTTTTTTTTGAGCATCTCTGCTCCTGAAAATTGCAGAAGATCATCAGAATTTTCAGTGACAAGAATATTTACCCCTTTTGCTGTATCAATTACAGAGCCCCCTCCAAGAGCGATAAGCGAGTCGCATCTGTTCTTTTTGAATATGGAGGTGATCCTTTCCACAACTTCACTTGAAGAGTCGGGCGGCACATCATCAAATATGGCACCGATAGTCATTGCGGAACTGTCAAAGCTCTGTGTGAATATTTTTACAAGCCCCGCTCCGGCAACCCCTTTGTCTGTAATGACCATAGGGCATTTTGCACCAAGCATTTCAAGTTCTGAGGGAAGATTGTCCAGGGCTTTGTGACCGGACATTATTTTGACCGGATTGTGAAATTCATAATACGAAGGTAGCATGTTTTAATTCCTTTAAAATATATTTTTGTTCAGGAATTTAAATCCTGTAATAACAATTGCAGCAAATCTGCCTGTGTTCATCACCGCGATTTTAAACCTTTTTGTACTTTACATCTAGCGTCCAAGAAGTATGCCAAATGTGTAAAGCCAGACTCTGAGCCCCGCTCTTTTCAAAGTAAGAGGCGGCACCCTTTTAACAAGTTTTTTTACGATAATTTCAGGGTAAAGGGTTGCCATTACTATTACCAGAGTTCTTGTAAATACCGTGGCAATTCCAAGATCTCCTTTTATGCTCATCCTTTTTTCCGCAAATGCCTGAGGAGAGCCCATCTGAGGGGTCATGATCATAAATGCGGACTCAACATTTCTGAAATAGATCTCAAGATCCGCACTCTTGAGTTGAGATCCTTTGAATTGAAGCATGTTGTCTTTTTTTTCAAGTCCCATACATGGTCCGTCAGGCAAGACTTTCATAAGCAGAGTAAAACCCTCTGGCAAGGGTTCAATCTCTTTTTTGATCTCCTCGTCATGCTGAGATGCACACTGAAACGCTCTGCCAAGAACAAGAAAAACTATTTTAATCACCGCGATTTTAAACCTTTTTGTACCGGGTACTATGGGGAGATACTGCACTTCCATACGTCCTCCTTGATATTGAGTGGTTATATCTTTGTTTGGGATTTTCAAATTTGACAATAATTACAACCAAAAGCCGCCTCTCCACTAATGTTAAAGCAAGTGTATTGAAATTACTACGATAAACACTGTTTAATATAATATAACTTTTGTGTCAATCACAATTTCTTGCTGGATTATTATACCTGGTTCTTATGCTTTACAGATGGTTGGATGTCTGTGATAAATATTTGTGGGTGTCTGTGATGAATATTTGT
>JADFYT010000181.1 GCA_015232935.1 Desulfamplus sp. | reverse complement strand
ATTATTGAGGCCGAATCTCACGAAAAACCGAATCCGGCAAAATTGAACGAAACATTGAATATAGATCAGGGATATAGACCAGGATCAACGCGGGCAAAGATAGTCCATTTTGTATGGCGTTCGATACCAAGAGCCGTTCTTTTAGCAATGATTGTATTGGTTGTTGTGCTGTTTGGCACAATAAAAACAGAGATGAAAACCATTGAAACAGAAAAAGCATCAGCTCTTGTAAAAGACAAGCCCCTGGTCAATACAGTTGTCATGCCACTTGTGCCAAGAGATATCAAAGAGAGCATCAACCTTCCAGGAACAATCGAACCATGGACACAGCTCATGGTAAAGGCTGAAGTTCATGGCACACTTGCAGAAGTTATGGTCAAAGAGGGCGATCAGGTTAAATCAGGAGATGTGATTGCAAGTATCAAGACAGATGATTACCGCATTGCTCTGGATCGGGCACAGGCATCATACAGACTGGCTGTGGCAGATCTCAAGCGTGACAAATCAGTTTATGCCAAAGGGATAATTTCCGAAGCCCAGCTTGAAGCAAAACAGACCAGCGTATCAATATCAGAGGCTGAAGTTGCCAATGCCCGCCTTATGCTTGAACGCTGCACCATCAAGTCTCCGATCTTTGGTGTCATAACCAGATTAGATGCAAAAAAGGGGCTTTTGCTCTCTGTAGGAGATCCGGTAGGTGAAATTGTAAAGATGGACAGAGTAAAAGCTGTGGTTGGTATTCCTGAATCAGATATGCCGGCAGTATCTAAACTTACCCATGTTGAGATCAATATCAAGGCTCTTGATGACTTGATGCTTGTCGGAGAAAGGTATTTTCTCTCGCCGGTTCCTGACAGTGCAGCCCGTATCTACCGCCTGGAACTATCTCTTGATAATCCTGACAGCTCAATCCTGCCGGGCATGTTCATTCGAGCCAATGTGGTTAAACAGGAGGTTGAAAACGCCGTGGCGATTCCATTTTACAGCGTGATCTCAAGAGGGAAAGAGCAGTTTGTCTTTGTGGAAGAAAATGGGGTGGCAATCAAGAAAAATGTCTCTTTGGGAATCATGGAAAAATGGATGGTTCAGGTTACAGATGGACTTGTGCAGGGAGAAAATCTTATAGTCGAAGGTCACAGGGATGTGGAAAACAATCAGGCTGTCAAGGTTGTTCACACTGTGACAGAGCCTGGAAACTATTCTTTTTGATGAGTTTATCTATTGCTTGTTGTACCCATAAATCCATGACCGTTTATGTGGGCAGTGTCAGACAAACAGCCGTGCGTCTCTACTGCCTGTTGTTTGTTGTGGCCATAAGGTAATGGCCGTTATATTGAGCCAAGGAGACCAGTCATTGTGATTATTTCAGATACTGCTGTAAAAAACAGCATAAGCGTTTTGGTGCTGACTATTCTTATCACCATTTTTGGTGTCTATTCATACAATGCTCTTCCAAGAGAGAGCGATCATGACATTACAATTCCAAATGTGTTTATATCAACAAGCTACAAAGGCGTATCTCCGTCAGATATGGAGACATCCATAACCGTGGAAATTGAAAAGAAACTCAAGGGGCTGGATGGTCTTAAAAAACTTAAATCCGTAAGTTCCGAGGGTCTTTCATCCATAAATGTGGAGTTTGTGACCGGAACCGACATTGACAAGGCCCTGCAGGATGTCAAGGACAAGGTGGATGAAGCCATGGGTGATCTGCCGCATGATCTTGAGGATGATCCTTATGTGTTTGAGGTCAACTTTTCAGAGATGCCCATTGTGGTCTTTTCCATTTCAGGAACCCGCGGTCTGCCGACTCTTAAAAAAATAGCTGATGACCTTGAAGATGAGATGGAAGCTGTAACCGGAGTTCTTGGGGTCGATGTTACAGGAGGGGTTGAGCGGGAGATAAGGGTTGAGGTCTCTCCTGAGAAACTTGCCTATTACGGACTTACAATCATGAATTTCCAGAGTGCTGTCCAGAGCGAAAACCAGAACAACTCAGGCGGGGCAATAAGGCTTGGCAACGGCAGATTTCAGCTTAGGGTGCCAGGAGAATTTAAAACTCCTGAAGAGATATATGGGCTGGTTCTTGGCATTCACGACTCAGAGCCTATCTATCTGAAAGATGTGGCAAAAGTTGTGGATGGATTCAAGGAGGAGATGAGCCGGTCACGCCTTGACGGTCGTGAGGCTGTCAACCTTGCGGTGAAAAAGCGTTCTGGAGAAAATATCATTGCCATAAGTGAAAAGGTGGATGAGATTATCAGAAAAAAACAGCCGACCTGGCCTCCTGGAACAGAGATCACCAAGGTTATGGACAAGACCAAAGATATCAGGAATATGGTTGCCGATCTTGAAAACAACATCTATTCTGGGCTGCTTCTGGTGATGCTGGTCATTTTTTTGACCATGGGATTCAGGAATGCCATTCTGGTGAGCATCGCTATCCCGTTTTCCATGCTTCTTGCATTTACCACCCTGTATATAATGGGCATTACCCTTAACATGGTAGTTCTGTTCAGCCTTACTCTGGCACTTGGAATGCTTGTTGATAACGCGATTGTCATTGTTGAAAATATTGACCGGTTCATGCAGCAGGGGGCAGGAAGAGTTGAAGCTGCCATGAAGGCAACCTCGGAAGTGGCATGGCCTGTTATCGGTTCCACGTTCACAACTCTGGCAGCCTTTCTCCCCATGCTGTACTGGCCTGGA
Organism: Desulfamplus sp.; assembly: GCA_015232935.1. Classification (GTDB taxonomy): domain Bacteria; phylum Desulfobacterota; class Desulfobacteria; order Desulfobacterales; family Desulfobacteraceae; genus Desulfamplus. The sequence continues at coordinate 2,421 of JADFYT010000181.1, read as the reverse complement.
ATAATGGGAGAATTCATGAGCTATCTTCCATTGACTCTTATAATAACCCTTGCATCAAGCCTTTTTGTGGCGTTAGTTATCAATCCTGCCATGGCCTCGCTTTTAATGAAGCCAGCAAAAACAGCTCAATTGGCAAATTCAGAAATAACAGAGAGAGACAAGATGGTAGATCCCGTCCGGAAAGACATGGGGGCGATTTCAGGTGAATCTGTCCCCAAAAGCATGGAGCCGATCCCTGGAGAATCCATCCGGAGGAGCATGGGGTCGATCTCTGGTGAATCTGTCCAAAAGAGTATGGAGGAGATCTCGGCAGCAGTTGAGCAGCCTGTTGCCATCAAGGGGTTTTTCCTGAAAATATATGCAAGGATGCTATCATTTGCACTGGAGGTTCCCCTTAGCGTGATCGGCATCTCTTTTTGTCTTCTGATCCTTATGATTCAGGTGTGGTTTCTGGTTGTTGGCATTGAAAAACCTGTAGAGTTTTTTCCTGAAATAGAACCCAAGGGGATATATGTAAATGTTGATACTCCTGAAGGGGCAGATCTTGATTATGTTGACAGAATCATACAGAGGGTGGAGTTTGCCCTGTCAGGAAATCCTGGCAGCCTTACACCACTTAAAGCTCTTGCCCCCAAACTGCATACAAAGGTTAACAAAGAGGAGTTTTTCGGCCCGAGCGACATGGACAATATCAAAAACATCTACACAAGCAGCACTGTTGCCCCTGACGGAGGCTCTGCCTTTTCCTCCAACACTCCAAACCATATAGGCATCAGGTTTATAGAGCTTCAGGAGAGAAAGCATCCAACTTACGACACTATTGACGAGATAAGAAAGAGAATAAAGGATATTCCGGGTGGAAAAATAACAATTGCGATGGAAGAGGAGGGGCCTCCAACCGGAGCACCTATAAATATAGAGATATCAGGCGACAATTTTCAGATTTTAGGGGAGATTGCCAGAAAACTTAAAACCATTCTTGAAGACATTCCCGATGTGGAAGATGTAAGAGACGATTTTGTTGAAGGAATTCCATCAGTTCAGGTCAAGGTTGACCGACAGAAGGCGGCTCTTTTCGGACTTACCACTGACGGTATAGGTTTTGCGCTTAAAAGTGCCTATAACGGCCTTCAGGTCTCGACATTCAGACAGGGAAATGATGACTACGACATCACTGTGCAATTAAAGGAGGGCGACCGCAAGGTTGTCGATGTCCTTCATGAACTGATGCTGCCAACCCCTACCGGAACAATGGTTCCCCTGTCCACTCTGGCACAGATAACCTTCGCGGGATCAATCGGGGATATTGTCCGGATAAACAACGAACGGGTGGTAACTGTAAAGGCAAATGTGGATGAGGACAAAATCCCGGGAGCTGTGGTTCGGGAGCAGGCTGCAAAAATGCTGGAAAAGTTTGATATGCCTCCAGGCTACAAGATCAAATTCACAGGTGAGTTTGAGTTTCAGCAGGAGTCCGAGGATTTTCTTGGCAAAGCCTTCATGGTGGCACTTCTTCTTATTTTTCTGGTTCTGGTATCCATGTTCAACTCCATTGTTCAGCCATTTATAATCATGACATCTGTAATTCTGTCTCTTGGCGGAGCGTTTCTCGGGCTTGCTCTGTTCAAGTCCTCTTTTGGCATTATCATGACCGGCGTTGGGGTTATCTCCCTTGCAGGGGTTGTTGTAAACAATGCGATTGTGCTTATTGACTACACAAACAAATTACGAGAAAGAGGGCTTGAACTCAAGGAGGCTGTGGTATCTGCCGGAGCCACCCGTCTTCGCCCTGTACTTTTGACCGCTGTGACTACAATTTTGGGGCTTGTTCCCATGGTGACAGGAATATCCTACGATTTTCACACTTTGAGCATCTCATGGGTCAGCGAGTCAAGCCAGTGGTGGCGTTCAATGGCTCTTGTGGTGATATTCGGCCTTATGGTTGCAACCTTCCTTACTCTGGTTGTGGTTCCGACTCTGTACTATCTGCTCGAACGTATGGGTGAGGTCAGAAAACAGGTTTCAGAGAGACTCAAGGTGCTCTACTGGAAACCCTATCACTGGCTGGCTGGAGAGTAAGAAAAACCAGGTTCGGTGTGCTGTCGTGTGCGGGTGCATTTAGTATAAGCTGATAACGCTCATGCCCTGGCGGACACAATGAAGAATGAAAGTCATATAATCACGGCTATTTAACAATAGTTCGGACAGTTTTTTTAACATTGAAATAAGATTGGACAAGAGTACTCCAAAGTTGGAATATTTGTTTAGCAAAACATGAAACACCAACAATGGAGGACTCAATGAAGATAATAAAACGTATTTTTGCCAAGATGTCCAACGTAACCAGACCTCAGCAAAAATTTTTATTGGTTTTGCTTCCAACAATCATGATACTCCGGGGGCGGATGAACTTTCGCAATA
>JADFYT010000180.1 GCA_015232935.1 Desulfamplus sp. | reverse complement strand
ATCCTTAAGATGAGTTCTATTGGTCGTACCCACCTCCTTGAGTCGGCAGCCGCTTTTTTCCATAACATCCGGGATTCTGAACGATCCGCCAATCTCGACAAGCTCACCACGGGAGACCACAACCTCACGATCTGCCGCCATTGTGTTAAGGCAAACAAACACCGCAGCAGCGTTGTTGTTGACAACCATAGCTGATTGTGCTCCGGTCAGCTCACACAGAAGCTCTTGAACAGCACTGTAACGCTCACCACGCTTGCCCCTCTTTATATCAAACTCAAGGTTGGAGAATCCACCTGCAATCCTGGTTATACGATCAAGAGCATCCTGGCATAAAAGTGCTCTTCCAAGATTGGTGTGCAGAACAACTCCTGTAGCATTGATTGTGGGAACAAGCCTTGGTGCTATTGTCTTTTGGGCATGTACCAGAATATCGTGAATAATCTTTTCATGCATAATCTTTTCATGCATAACAGGATTATCGGCACTATCTCCATCAAGCCTGACACTCCCGGTATAAAGCCCGGCACTCTCTCTATAAAGACCGGCACTTTTTCCATCAAGGATATTTTTTCTGATACGCTCAAGAACATTTCTGATCGAGGATTTTATCACAGAAAGGGGAATATCTTTAAAATCAGAGTCATGTCTGATCTTTTCAAGAAGGCAATCGACCCCGGGAATATTCCTTAAAATTGTCTGGTTGTCATGGTTGGTCATCGCACTCTCTGGTTGTCGTGGTTAGTCATTGAGGACTCTGGTTGTCATGGTTGGTCATTGTGGACATTCACCTGTTTAAATCAAATATATAAAGTGGAATTGAATCAACAATCTCTGACAGATCAGCAATTGACAACCCTACGTTGGATAAAATTTCTTTAAGGTTCTCAGACTTCATCTTGTCTGTTTCAAGACCCGTATTGAATCTGGACATTAAAAGATCCGCAATATAAACATGGCTGACAAGCTCTGTGTTATCATCGTGACTCTTTTGAGGACAATGGTGATACAATACAACATCGGTCAAAGCGTTGGAGAAGTTCCATTTTGCGGCCAGCATACTGCCTGTCTCACAGTGGTTTATACCAAGTATCTTATCCTCGACAGTCAGATAGTCTGTTTTTTTATGATGAAGCTCCCGAAAGAACAGAGGAGAGAATTTCGCGATATGCTGATCCAGAACAACCTTGCCTATATCATGTAAAAGCCCTGCCGTATAAGCTGTCTGAGGATTTATCCTTCCAGTCATGACAGCAATAATCTCTGCTGTCACGGCACAGCCCACAGAGTGAAAAAACATCCCCCCTTTGCACAGAGAGTAACCATTGGCATCAGATTGACCAAAATAATTTCTTATGACAGCAGTGATCACACTGTTTATAAGTGCACTCTCCCCAAGAATCAACAGAGCGTCCTTGAGAGTGTCGATTTTGATTTTGCCTCCGAACATGGCAGAATTACACATCTGAATTGTTCTTGCAGCCAGTACCTGATCTTTTTTAAGCTCGTATAAAATAGATTCTATGGTATAACTATTCTGCTGGACAATTCTTAAAATTTTAAGAGCTGTCTGAGGAATAGGAGTCAGAGAGTCGATTGTTCTGTAGATATCTTCTTTGGAAAGAGCTTCAGCTTCCATAGATGTATGAGCCTTATAATCCCAGGCCGGCCTTATGATAGTCTCTCCATTGTTGAGATTCAGCTCCAGGGTACAGGTAAAAAATCCTCCTGTTTCAGATTTTTTAATCACTATCCCCTCTTTACATAAAATCTCGATTGCAATCTCTGTTGAACGCCCCCCGATATCTAAATTTATATCCTGATGGCTTACAGGCCCTACGAGTGCTCCTCCAGCCACTGTAGCAACCATTGTTGACGGTTTTGCACCCATTGAATAGAGTTCTTCAATAAGCAGGGGAAGGCCTGTTGAGGCGTATTTTTCAGGATTTTCAGGAGAGCTTGTTCCAACCGGTTCGGGCAGAAGGATGTGAATCATCCCTCCGATATGGGCATGGTGATCAAAAAGAGCTATTCCCACACATGTTCCAAGGTATGCCTGGAACAGTACATTACTCTGTCTTGATGTTCTGAAACTTCCCGAAGGTATATGTGTTGCATTACTATTGAGCATTTAATCTTTTACCAGAAAACCCCTCTTCCTGAATAAACAGCGAAGGGGGAAAGTTTAACGGTCTTGCACCTGTTGTTATCCATCCAGATTGTTATACATCCATCCAGCAAAATACAGTTGGCCGAGTGAATTTGATTTAATATCATCAAAGCAGAACAGTTTTCAATCAAATTATTTGAGCACACTCTTTATCACCATCTCATAAAGAGAATCTGAACCTTTATTATCCCGAGAACCTCCATCATTGACATATCCTTTAGAACCTCCATCATTGACATATCCTTTAGAGCTTCCATCATTGCCATATTCTTTGGAGCCTCCATCATCAGCATGTGCTTTTAGTACCTCTTCTATTTTGCACCCTGAGTGATCTGTCTCAACAATAAGCCTGGATCTTGAGCCTGTTATAATAGTGCCAGACATTAGCTGGTATTTAACTGTCACTTCTGCTTTGGGTCTGGTTCTACCGCCAAATTCATTAATGGCCTTTTGTTTTAGCATGATATCCCTTATCTGGCTGTCAAGGCTTTCAATTTCATGCTGCTTTAAAAGGGTAGCTTCTGCAATGGTATCCTGACGTTCAAACGCCTCGATAATTATCTTTTCCGAAGCCTTTATCTTTGACTTCAGGTTTTTAACTGACTTGAAAAGCCGTTTCACCTCTTCAATATCCTCAGAAGTCTCTATCCGGGGAAGCTGTTTTTCAATATCTCTTAGTTCTATCCGTGCTCGATCCTGAATATAGGCAGCACCGGCAATTCTGCCACGCAATATTTTTTCTTCAGACTCAAAATCAAGAAGCTCGTCATGCAGTTCCTTGATCTGATATCTTTTTTTGTCTGCCCGCTCATAAAGATCGGCAACCATCATATCAATTATGCCTTCAGTTCCAACCTCAAGTTTTGACGGGGAAGATTTTTCTGTCCCGATTCTGCCGGATTCTACCCCCTTTCTTGCATTGATAAAGGATGAAGTTATAAGCCCATTGGCGTTTATGCATTGCCCACCGGAAAAAAGTTCGGAATCTGTTATCTCCTTTTGTACAACAATATCTCCCAGAGCCTTTACTCTTGAATTATTAATGTATTGTGCATGGACATTCCCCTGCACATTTACAATATCCGAGTTGATAATACCTGATGAGACATCAAGATCTCCTGTCAGATTGATTTGAGCACCCTCAACCGAATGCACTGTCAAACCGGCACATTTTATCCTGACTCCTGCCTTGACAGCTCCGTTGACAATAATATTTCCACTGAAATTGAGATCTCTTGTGCTGTGGTCAACATCTCCCTGGATATGCATTTCAGAAAAAACAGAAACCGTACCCATTATATCTAAATGTGGCTGACCATCGGCAGTGGCAAATATCTTCAATTTATCATCGGAAAGACGGGTATTGATTCCCGCACTGAAAAGAGGAGCTTCAAGCTCCAAAGAGAGTCTTTCCGCAAGAAGGGCATTTTTTAAAACAAAAGGTTTATTATCCGTTTTGCCTTTATAATCACTGCTTTCGCCTTTTTGGGCTTTATCAGAATAATGGTGGTCAGTGTCAAAATAATATCTGATTCTATCTTCTGTCTGATTAGACAACCCCCTCTCTTGATCTGCTTTAGATGTATCATTTAACCTGGTCGCAATATGCATCTTTTCAACGGACAGTTTTTCAGTATCCTCTTTTTTCAAGGAGAGAGGATACTTTTGCAAAGGTGTTTCAGATGGCTGGTTCAGGGGTGATTCAGAGGATTTGCTCAGATCTGAGTCGGAGAACTTGCTCAGATGTGATTCAGAGAACTTGCCCGGATCTGAGTCGGAGCACCCGTTCTGTGTTGCTTCAGAAGGCTCTTTTTCAATCAACTTCAATATTTCACATCTGAAAAAAAGATTGAGAATATCATCTGACAACTTTCTGTCCGACTCATCGAGCCTCATCTCTTCAGGTTCCAATGTAGTGCCGCTCCCGCCGCCAATGCCATATTCCCCCTCCAACCCGACGGTAATTTCAAAGCCCATACTCTCCAAAAAGAGTTTGAGGCTGTCGGCAGCTCTCTTGAACTCCCTGACAGCAGAGTCTGAATCATATTTTCCCTCTTTTGATGGCTCAAAACAATATGGCCTGCCGGTGGCAAACATCCTGATTTTTTTCTTTTTTTCATTGATCTTATGCTCAAAGACCGCCTTTTTCTTCTTAAGGTTGATTATCATCTCGTACATCTGTCTATTCTGATGCTCTGTAACCTTTTTAAGGCTCTCTCTTTTTTGAATCCGTCTGAACTGCTCGCATCTTCGCAAGACCTGAGTCACGAGTTGCTCGCTCTTGAACGGTATGACAATACAACTGTGTATGGCTGCCCTGTTAACGGCGTTGACAAGAGCCGCCATTTCAGATACGTCAGAAAACATCATCCGCTGGGTGCAGGGGGCAATGAATCGTGCATGCTCAAGCAGGTCATCACCATTCATCCCCGGCATTCTGTAAGCAGAAATAACAAGGGCAAATGGAGATTCGGATGCCCCCTCAAACGCAGCGATGGCAGCATAGGCGGAGTTAACCCATCTGACCTCATATCCTGATCTGGTCAGCAATTTCTCGATTCTTTCGCCCATCCCCCTGTCATGATCTATCAAAAGGATTTTTTCTTTTTTACCGTTGTGCATTTTTCCCGCCATCCGTATTTTGAAAATCGAGTACAAGCTGATCGAGCAAAATCCAGTAAAACCGGTTCATCTTTTCATGATCAAGCAGGCCATTTTCCAGCATCAGTTTTTTGATCCGGTCTCTTTGAGCTTCAATGCCATCCTTTGTTCTGGCAATCAGATTGGATTTTGCAACTATTTTGGCATCCAGATCTTTCAATATATCAGCCCTTTTTTTTGCAGACTCATTTAGTGTGCTGTTCATCTCAAACAGTTTTGTATTCTGCTGCTTCGCAAGAGCAAACAGACGGGTATTCTCAGCCGCAAGCTCATACTGCTCCAGCCCCTCTTTGACATATGCCATAAAATCATCATT
>JADFYT010000017.1 GCA_015232935.1 Desulfamplus sp. | reverse complement strand
AATTTCTTTTTGTCTCCATTGGTATAAGTGCTGTTTTAGGCTTGATATTGGGGCTTCTCACCTTTGATTATCTGAACAGGATTAATTATAAGTTTCCCTCTTCACGGCAGCCATATAAAACCATTGCGTTTGAATCTGAACATTCAGATATGGTGCTGCCTGTTGACCGGCTTGTTGACAAAGAACCAAATAACTATCACACCTTTTTTGTCTGGACACAAAGACTTGAGTATGTTCCTTCGTTTGATGGTTTCAATAATGCATTTTCTTCCCGGAAAGACATAGTCGTCCTTATCAACCCTGTTGCCAGATTTCTTGATGACGAGATCGCTTTTATTGATCAATATATCAAAAACGGAGGTAAACTTTTGATTATGGATGATCCTGAAAATAAAAATTCAACATCCAACCAATTGTTGAGTCACTTTGATATAAAGATAGATTTTACAGGAATCAACAATTCATATCTTATAAATCCATATTCATCCATGAAGTTAGAAATTGAACACGCGGGATCGGTAGAAGGTGGAAAGAGCGTATTTAAAAGCCAGGACCAAAAGAATTATTTTACTGTAAAACAATATGGTAAAGGCTTTATAGGAGTTATGGGAGACTCCTCTGTTTTTGCTAACAAGAGCATGGGAGATACACAAATATTGCCTGATCAATATCAAAAACAGATTTATCAACTGGAGTTTTTGATTATCAAGGCTATGGAAAAGTTAAAATAGTGCAAAAATAGTGCTTGCCTTGTTTTTTTCTTTGATTATATAATCTATACCTGCCTGCGGATATGAATAAGTAGGTTAAATGGTTCGCCTACCGGATTTTTAATCGCCAATTGGTTTTATGTTTTTTTTGATCCAGTCTCAGAGACCTCATGGGAGCCCCACAATAGACTGAGCAGACATATGTAATCAGAATTTCATATATCGTAAATTTAAGCTGAGCAGCGTAAAGCTGTTTCCAACTTGTATTTTTACCATGAAAATGCATTCTGGTTTTCATAATCAAGGATGACCACGCAACGGTCATGAAAGTTTATTGTTTATCATAAGCTCATGCAACTGTTTCTGCCTGATTCTAAAGCATAGCTTTATTTGGCCGATTTTCAGGGAATCTCCGGCAAGGCAAATAGTATTACAAACCCCCAAAAGCACAAGGAGGAATCTTTATGACATCACCAAAAACTTTGGTCGGCTACAGCACTGTATTGGGTTGTATTCTTGCTGCGATGCTTATGCTTGCTGTTGAAGTCAATGCATCAACTACAAAAGAAACTAAAGACTCACCACTTTTTGCCTCGGAACTTAGCACTTCTGTGGCATCAATGAATCGATTTGCCGAAGTGGAAAATGAAGCTTTGTCTTTTACAATGGATGCGGATATTCCATTTTGCACAGTTAGAGAAACGATGGATGCGGATTCAGAAGAATGTAAAAGTGAGAGTGAGAAGGTTCCCAGAATATTCTCAACTTTTGATGGCTTCAGTGGTATTTTGACGGTGCCATGCCTTGCTATTCCTGGAGTAGAGCCTTTTTTTGGAGTATTTGAGCTGTATAATTGGCAGGAGAAGAAGTATAAATTCCGTATCGATAAATACGCTCCATCTCCACTGGACTCAGAATTTTGTGCAAAAGTTGATCCTGATACACTCCTTGTAACGCTTCCTTTTGTTAAAACCGGCGGAGCTACTTACTATGTTGAGCTCAAACTTATCAACGTTGAAGAGCTTATTTTTCAGGCAGTAGTTTTCAATAAAAGACAGAATGTGCCTGATTATGAAGACACAATGAATCCTATGGATGACAGATGCGAATTTTCTCAAACCATGGATCCAATGGACTTTGAGTGTGAAGACATTATACCAGAGACCATGAATCCTCTTGAGTGTGATGATTTTGCTCAGACAATGAACCCCATGGATTCCAAATGCCAGTTAAAAGAGACCATGAATCCTATGGATAAAAGATGTCAGTTAAAAGAGACCATGAATCCTATGGACAAAAGATGTCAACTAAGACAGACCATGAATCCAATGGATAAAGAGTGTGGCAAAGAAATAAAAACGACCATGGATCCTATGGATAGAGATTGTGAAATTGCTCAAACCATGAATCCAATGGATAAAAATTGCGAAGGTATTATTGGTGAGACAGCTAATCCAATGGACCCATATTGTGAATTCACTGAAACCATGGATCCCATGAATTTTATCTGTATATTGACACAGACAATGAATCCTATGGATAAAAATTGCTCAGATGATTTTGAACCAACCATGAATCACATGGATATCAACTGTGTTGATGATTCAATGAAGCCGACCATGAAGATGGAAGATCCAAGGTGCCAGCCCAAAGAGACCATGAAGATGGAAGATCCAATGTGCCAGCCCAAACCGACCATGAAGATGGACGATCCAAATTGTCCGCCTAAAGAGACCATGAAAATGGACGATCCAAATTGTCCGCCCAAAGAAACCATGAAGCCGGAAGATCCAAGATGCCAGAAACCGACCATGAAGATGGATGATCCAATGTGTCCGAAACAGCCTGTATAAAATTTGAAAGCTGATTGATTTATAAAGCAAGGCATTTACTGTTCGTAATAACCAGTAAATGCCTTGTTATTTTATCGTTATTGTTTAGTATCTTCAATCTAACAATTGAGCTTGAACCCACATACGGGTATTCAGTCATCAAAGTTATGTTGCAGAAAAATAACATCTTATTTGCGGATAAAAATTAATTATGTGCCTTGCCGTACCCTCTAAAATAATAGAAATTAATGACCATATAGCAATGGTTGACGTTGATGGTGTCAAACGAGAAGCAAGCCTTATGCTTCTTGATGATGTGAAATTAGGTGATTATGTCATTGTACACGCAGGTTTCGCTATCAGTAAAGTCGATGATTCAGTGGCAACACAGACACTTCAGGATATGCGAAACATGCTGACCTTTGCAGACACGCATCAGAATGACGATATTCTTTAGGATCATGTCAACGTGATGAATCCTGTTCTGGTTGCACTGAAAATCAATATCTCCGGTGTCGTCCAGGGGGTCGGCTTCAGACCCTTTCTGTTTCGACTTGCCCATAAATACTGCCTAAAAGGTGAGGTGTTCAATACTGCCCGCGGAGTGACCCTTCTCCTTGAAGGCTGTGAAGATAATATTGATAGGTTTCGTCAGGATATTATTTTAAAAAAACCTCCCCTTGCCATCATTTCTGAAATCATTGCCTCTTCAACCTCATTCTCAAGTTACAAAACATTTACGATCACCAAAAGCTCACAGAAACACCTTTTAAAATCAGCCCTGATTTCTCCGGATGTTTCGGTTTGCCAGGATTGCCTTCAGGAGATGCATGATCCTGTTAATCGAAGGTTTGAATATCCATTTATCAACTGCACCAACTGCGGCCCCAGATATACAATAATAAAAGATATTCCTTATGACAGGGCAAAAACTTCGATGGATCTATTTACCATGTGCAATAAATGTCAGAAGGAGTATGACGATCCTTTTGACAGGCGTTTCCATGCCCAGCCCAATGCCTGCCCTGTGTGTGGCCCACACCTCTTTCTGGTAGATAGAACGGGTAATCCGGTGGAGCATATAAAAAACACGGTTGCACCATTTTTTTCCATTAAAAATGCTTTGGATTTAGCAGCAGGGTTGCTTAAACAGGGAAATATTGTTGCAGTAAAAGGTCTTGGCGGTTTTCATCTGGCCGTTGATGCAATGAATCATGATGCAGTTGCCAAACTTAGACGATTAAAAAAACGACCTCACAAACCTTTGGCTCTGATGGTAAAATCCATTGAAGCCGCATCAAAGTTTGTCCATATATCCTCAAAAGAGAAAAAACTGCTTGAGTCTCACAATCGCCCGATAGTTCTTCTTTCGAGGCGGAATATTACTGAACAGGATATACAAAAAGAAGCTGAGCAGATACGTTGGCATATGCAGCATGAGACAAGTTGCACAATCAACAATAGTGGAGGCACAAAAGAGCGGCAATCTGGGCAGATGAACCTCTCTGACTGCTATATTGCACCTGGCAACCCGTTTCTTGGCATCATGCTTCCATATACCCCACTGCACTATCTGCTTCTTGAAAAGGGGCCTTCAATGCTTGTGATGACAAGTGGAAACAGGAGCAACGAGCCTATTTCCATTGAGAATGACGATGCTATTGATGCCTTTTCCCACATTGCGGACTATTTCCTTGTGCATAACAGAGATATCTATTTTCGTGCTGATGACTCAATCATGCAGGTTCAGGATGAAATCCCCCGTTTTTTCAGACGATCAAGAGGATACGCACCACTTCCCGTCATGCTTTCCAACAACTTGTCACCTGATGAGGATGTGCTTGGTTGTGGTGCGGGTTTGAAAAACACAATCTGCCTGACTTCTAAAAACAGGGCATTTCTCAGTCAGCATATAGGAACTCTTGATAATGAAAAGGTCTTTGCATTTTATAAAAACAGCGTCAGCCATCTGAAAAAAATTCTCGATATTGAACCGAAAGTTGTAGCACACGACCTTCATCCTGATTATCTGAGCACCAGATTTGCCATATCAATGATAACTCCATCCCGTATCACCCCATCACAATCAAATAACACACCATCTATCACCCCATCGCACTCAAAATTAATAAAACAAAATGATAATATTGGTATTGTTCAACAAAATACTGGTATCGTTCAGCAGAATCATTATCCCTCAATAACGCTGGTGGCTGTTCAGCACCACCATGCCCATGCTGTGTCATGCATGGCTGAAAACGGAGTTGAGGGAGATGTTATTGCCATTACTTTAGATGGTACAGGCTTTGGAACTGATGGCAGCATCTGGGGAGGAGAGGTTCTGGTTTGCAATGAAACAGACTTCAAGCGAAAAGCTCACCTTCAATACATGCCGATGCCAGGAGGCGATGCCGCAGTAAAAGAGCCGTGGCGTATGGCGATTTCGTATCTTTACGCTGCTTTTGGTGACGATATGTTTAATCTTGATCTCCCGTTTTTTAAAGAAATTTCGCATGACAAGATCTCCTTCATGGTTCAGATGATAAAGAAAAAGATCAATATTCCAATGACATCAAGTTGTGGAAGGCTCTTTGACGCGATGGCTTCATTGTGCTCTATAAGACATTCAATTACATTTGAAAGTCAGGCCGCAATGGAACTTCAGGCAAAGAGTGCACCGCTTGAAGATATTCAAGGTTATAATTTTGATATAGAACAAACAGGTTTGATGCACAACACATCTGCAACGGACTCAAGGGGCGAGAATATATTGGAAGAAAATATGCATCACTGTAATCAGCTTCTCGTTATTGGCACTATTCCATCCATTAAAGAGGTTGTTAAAGATATTCACAATAAAGTTCCCATAGAGCGTATATGCGCCAAATTTCACAAGACTGTTATTGACATGTTTGTTCGTGCGACAGAAGAGACAAGCATTGGTACAGGACTCAGGCGTGTGGTGTTAAGCGGAGGAGTTTTCAATAATGTCCTGATCCTTGCTGGCACTACCAAATGCCTTGAAAAAAAAGGATTTAAAGTATATAGCCACAGCAATGTTCCGACAGGTGATGGCGGGATCGCTCTTGGTCAGGTTGTTATAGCCGGGATGAAAATCAGGGCTGCGAAGAATCAGGCACAAACTGGATAAAATACGAGAGGAAGTTAATATCTGATGGCGTTAAAATACGTTCATGAATACAGAGATGGAGATCTTGCAAAGGGGCTGATTGAAGTAATCAAAGGAGATCTTGCTTCTGCGGGCTTTCTGTCTATAAATAAGCAAGGGGCAAAACTTAAGTTAATGGAAGTTTGCGGTACACATACAATGTCAATATTCAGACACGGTATAAGAAGCGTGTTACCGGATTCCATTGAACTTCTGTCAGGCCCTGGATGTCCGGTATGCGTTACTGCCCAGCAGGACATTGATGCCTTTATTGATCTTGCCCGGATAAAAGATGTGATTCTGACCACCTTCGGAGATCTGATCAAGGTTCCGGGGACATTTTCCTCTCTTCAGAAAGAGAAAGCCTCAGGAAAGAATATAAGGATAATATATTCTGTTTTTGATTGTCTTGAAATTGCAGCAGCCAATCCAGACAAGGAGGTTGTGTTCTGTGGCGTGGGATTTGAGACCACCACCCCTACAGTTGCGGCTTCAATCCTTATGGCAGCAGAACGCGGCATCGGTAATTTTTCCATCCACTCTGCCCACAAGCTCACCCCCCCTGCCCTTTCAGCTTTAATGGAGACTCAGGGAGTCGATATAGATGGTTTTATCCTCCCCGGCCATGTCTCTGTCATAACCGGCATAAATGGTTATAGAGCTGTATTTGAGAAGTACCGTGTGCCATCGGTGATCGCGGGTTTTGAACCTGTTGATATCCTCAAAGCCATATTGATTCTTGCAAAACAGAATATATCAGGGATACCCGAGCTTGAGAATGGATATGAGCGGGCAGTGTCAGAAGAGGGAAATCCCAAGGCAAGGCAGATAATGAATCAGGTGTTTGAGCCTGATGATTCAGTATGGCGTGGAATAGGACAGATACCCCAAAGCGGCATGAAACTCAGAAGCATCTACAGCGAGTTTAATGCATTGGAAAAATTTGGAGTTGAATTAAAAGAGAGATCTGAACCAGCCGGTTGTGCCTGTGGCCAGATTCTGATGGGGCTCAAAACTCCGGAGCAGTGTGTTATGTATGGCAAACGGTGTACTCCGGCCGATCCGGTTGGGCCATGTATGGTATCAAGCGAAGGAGCTTGTGCCGCATATTACAGATATAAAGGATGTTAAATCAAGATGGGAAATAAAAAAATATTGCTGGATCATGGCAGTGGCGGAAAAATCTCCCACGCCCTGTTAAAAGAGATGATTCTTCCTGTGTTTCATAATGATCTGCTTTCAAGGCTTGATGATGGTGCAAGGATTGATATCGGCGGAGGCATAAGCATCGCGTTCTCAACCGACTCTTATGTGGTTGATCCCATATTTTTTCCTGGAGGCAATATTGGAGACCTTGCAGTCAATGGCACGGTTAATGATATCGCCATGTGTGGAGGAGAACCCAAATATATAAGTGCCGCCCTGATTCTTGAAGAGGGATTTTCAGTTGATGATTTAAAATCAGTTCTGGATAGCATGGCAGAAGCAGCAAGTAAAGCTGGCGTTATTGTTGTCACCGGAGATACAAAGGTTGTGCCAAAAGGAAAGGTGGACAAGATTTTTATCAACACATCAGGATTTGGTCTCATACCTTTTGGCGTCAATCTTTCTGGCAGCAATGCAAGACCTGGAGACAAAGTGATTATCAGCGGGACCATCGCCGATCACGGCATAACCATACTCAGTGCCAGAGAGGGGCTAAAATTTGATTCTGATATAAAAAGCGACAGTGCGGCACTAAATGGCATGGTTAAAAAAATTCTTGAGATTGCCACTCTTGAAAAAGGCAGAGATGAACGCAACAGAGCCGCAATTAGCGAAAGGCTTCTAAACTCAGTTTCAATTTCAGACTCGGGTTCGGGTTTATCAAGTTCAGGTTCGTGTTTAGATTCAGAGCCTGGTTTGGATTCAGAACGTAATCCTGATACCTGTTCTGGAGTGCATGTACTCCGCGATCCCACTCGAGGCGGTGTGGGAACAACCTTAAATGAAATTGCACAGCAGTCAGATGTGCGTATAAACATATGGGAAGATGCCATTCCCGTAAAAGATGCCGTGCATGGCATGTGTGAGCTTCTTGGATTTGACCCTCTCTATCTTGCCAATGAAGGAAAGCTTCTTGCTGTAGTCTCTGCTGAAATTGCTGACATAGTTCTTGATATTATCAAAAAGGATGAATTTGGAAAGGATGCTGCAATCATAGGAGAGGTAGTAAGGCCGGAACCTTGCGGAGTGTTTCTGCAAACATCCATTGGAGGCTCAAGGATTGTTGATATGCTCACAGGAGAACAGTTGCCAAGAATATGCTGATATCACGCCTTTCTAAACTTCTTGACTTTGCTACCCAAATAGAGTTATACGCTGCATCTTTGTTTTTATGCAGTAAAAATTTTGATCGCCTTGTATAAGTTTGAAATAAACTACGATTGTGGGAAAAGAAAAAAATGAGTTCAGAAAGAAAGCAGCTTATATCATCTGTGTTCTGGAATATGACCCTTCTTTTTGTTGGATCTGTCATTTTCAGTATTGGCCTCAACGGTATTATAATACCAAGAGGTTTTATAACTGGAGGTATTTCCGGGGTATGTCTTCTGATTTATTATGTCACGGGCATACTCTCACCTGGTATCTGGTATTTTATAATAAATATTCCGCTTTTTGTAATTGGATGGGTTTTTATAAGCAGAAGGTTCTTTTTTTATAGTCTTTACGGAATGATTGTGCTGTCATTCTGTATGGACATGGTCTCTTTTCAAATCAATATAAAAGATTCCTTCCTTGCTATTCTTGCAGGAGGTACAATTCTTGGGGTTGGCGGCGGGATAACGCTTCATTCGCTTGGTTCTCTTGGGGGGCTTGATATTATCGGCATTCTCCTGAATCAAAAATTTGGTTTACGAATAGGTACATTTTTCTTTGCTTTTAATATGATTCTTTTTATTTCAAGCTTTGGCAGCCTTGAAACAGACCTTGTGCTCTATTCCATAGCATTGAGTTTTGTAACGTCTCAAGTTCTTGATTCTGTCTTGACCATGTTCAACCAGCGAAAAATGATCCTGATTATATCAAAACAAAGTGAGCATATAGCCAAAGTAATTACAGAAGATCTCCAAAGAGGAGCCACATTTTTAAACGGCATGGGAGTATATAGCGGAGAGGCAAAAAAAATCATTTTGACTGTAGTCCATAATTACCAGCTCAAGCGTCTTGAAGAGGCTGTTTTAACGATTGACCCGGAGGCGTTTATGATTACTGAAAATACGTTCAATGTTCTTGGCAGAGGCTTTTCCAAACCAAAGATTTACTGACCCGAACCTGATACAAAATCCAAGACTTGATGAGCAGGCAAGATTTAAATATCGTTTTTGAGCAGTATCCTGATCTCCTGACGGGCAAGTTCCACATAGTCGGGAAATAGTCTGGCAAGCGTGGGGGTAAGTTCCATATTCCAGTTTATAGTCTCAGGCTCAATTCCAAGCACGTGGAGCGCCGGTGTTTTTCCAGCCATCCTGGTCATGCTCAAGGAGTCAAGCAGATCAATGTCATGCAGCGAAAGAGTCTGTTTCTGATTCTGTCTGAGATCATTCTCGGTCAGCCGATATATAGTACCAGGCTCCTTCCCTCCCCTGACTACATCCAGTACCAGGATCTTTTCATACTCAACAAACAGATAAAATATATCCTGAGTAAAAGTACCACCATCAATTAAATCCATCTCCTCCGGCCAGTCATCTTTCAACAGTTCATGGACTGCATGAACTCCAATCCCCTCATCCATCATAAGGATATTTCCAACACCCAGCACAAGCAGCTTTTTCATCCTGGCTACTCCTTGAAAAAAAGCAGCCAGCATAAAGACACTTACGTGATCTATGCTGGCTGCTTAAAGTTGCGATAATTAAACTTCATGGCCTTTGTGTGGCCACCCCGAACATGAAAACAAGAATGCATTTTCATGGTAAATAGGTTGCTTATACAAATCACTCTTGCTTTAAAATAAGCTACATTGGGATTTCAACAACATGCTCTTTGCCTGTCTCTGCGTGCAGCACGTGCACGGCACAGCCCAGTCAGGGGTCAAAGGAGCGTATAAGGCGCCCCACGTTCACCGGATTCTCTACATCAGCAACCGGAACACCAATAAGTGCCTGTTCAATAGGACCACGCTGCCCCATATCATCCATTGGATTGGCATTCCAGATTGTTGCAGAGGTTATCTGATAGTTACTTATAACCTTATCCTTTATGTCAATATAATGCAAAAGCGCACCACGAGGTGCTTCTGTAAGACCAAGTCCTTCAGCATTTTCAGGGATAGGGGTAGGCACATAGGTCTCAACACCTGGTTTCACTTCATTGAGCCACTGTTCAACCGCGTTGGCAACAAGCAGTGCCTCTTCCGCTCTGGCAACATGTCTGCCAAGGATCGAGAATGCGGCATTACCAATATCACGCATCTTTTTGACACCCAGAGCTTTCTGGCCGGTTGCCGAGAGTTCAGGGTTGGTCATCCACATTCTTGCCAAAGGCCCGCCTTCATGCGGTTTGCCATTGTAGCGAGGAGCTTTGACAAAACTGTATGCACCGGCCTTGTCATGCTGAGGAACTGTCTGGCCTTTGCTTGGATGCAGTCCTGTTGTCTTGTCATCAAAGAATGAATATTTTACATACTCCTTGATTAACTGGGGATCAAGCTCGGAATCCTTGCCATCAGTGTAAACACCGGCTTTCAGCAAGTTGTTTTTTCCTGTGCCATCCATTGGGAAAACACCAAAAGAGATAAGATTCTTATGACCTACACCGGTCTTGAGAAGATCGCCATATGGGCCCGCGAGAAGATAGACAAGTGGCAGATATTTTTCTTCTATAAATTTTTTGACCACCTTGAATTTTTCGGCGTAGGTATTTAGCTTCTCCCTTGTTGGAATTTCTGTGGTTCCGCCAACAACGATACCCTGCACATGTGGCATTCTACCACCGAAAAGGGCAACCATTTCATGGCATATTTTCCTGACTTCCAGAGCTTCAAGGTACTGGCCGACACCAACTTCATTGGTTGCTTTATCTACACGAATATCATTTTTTTTGTATCTTGGAATAAAAGGAGCCGCATCAGGGCCATTAACATAATCCAATGCAGCAAGATGATAAAAATGCAGTATATGGGACTGAAGGTAATTGGCTCCAAAAATAAGATTTCTTGTTATTCTGCCATTGTCAGTCAATTTTACTTTAAAAGCATCATCTAACGCGAGGCTGGATGCCGTTGCATGAGCTGTAGGGCAGACACCGCATATTCTCTGGACAATCTGGGAGGCATCCCGTGGATCCCGCCCCTTAAGAATATTTTCAAACCCCCTGAACATCCCACCAAAACATCTTGCGTTTACAACCTTACCGTCACTTACTTCAACTTCAACTTTAAGGTGACCCTCAATCCTTGTGACCGGATCAATGGCGACCTTGATTTTATTACCTGTAGATGCAGCAGCCACAGGTACAGCCTGGGTACAACCTGACATAAAAACCTCCTTGGTTTAAATCTCTCTTGACATTATGCTTTTTCATAGAATGGAGAAGAAGCATCAGGGAATCCTGGTTCTACACACCCGATACATACGGCATTTTCCACACACCAGTTCATGCCATTATTCCAGCGTCGTCTGAAACAGTCTGCATAGACATCTGGGCCTTTGCACCCGATGTCCATCCGGCAACCCTTCTTCTGGGTAAATGTTTCACTGAAGATATCCTGGTCAAAATAGTCGAGATATGGACAGTTTTCATGGATGTTTTCGCCAAAAAAGAGCATTGGTCTGCCATTTTCATCAACTTCGGGTATCCCTTTGGCCAACAGATGGGCAATCGACCCTACAATCCAGTCTGGGTGAGGAGGACATCCCGGAATGTTGACGACAGGAGTTTTAATCCCGAATTTCTTGAAGAAAGCCTGAACTCCAATGGCTTCCGTAATGTTTCCCTTGGCGGCGGGAATTCCTCCATAAGAAGCACAGGTTCCAATTGCAAGAACACTTCCGGCCATTTCTCCAAGCTCTTTTGTCATTTCAAGCATTGTGATCTCTTTGTGGTTCATCTCTCCAGAGATGCAGTATTTTCCATCAGCTGCCATTGGGATAGAACCTTCTACAGCCAAAGAAAATTTGCCTTTGTATTCCTTGGCAACTCTGTACATGTTTTCAAGGGCAGTTTCGCCTTCGCTGGCCATTACTGTGGGATGGTACTGAAGGCTTATGATCTCCAGCAATATTTTTTTAATGGTGGGCTCAACACTGTTTAGCAGAGAGACTGAACATCCTGTACATCCCTGGCCTTGTATCCAGAGCACAGGATGTGTTTCCAACCCCTTTGCCATTGCGGAGATCAGAGCTGGATTAAAAATTTGAGACAGGCCTATTCCTGCGGCAGTTCCGGTCAGACCTTTGAGAAAGGTTCTCCTGGATAGTGTTGTTGCACTGTTTTGTTGCTTTTCATGCAACATAATTTCCTCTTTCAATGGCACCTCCTTGATGCTGTTTTGCGTTTCAGGCAACATGGTTTCTTTTTTCAATAAACATACATGACGGATGACCGCCACAATCCAAAAAATAAAAGTCTTTAGAAAAACAAACCGTTAAAGAGACTTTCATATAAATAAAAAACATTTTCTTGATGTTGTTACTCTCCGGACGAAAAAACAACCGCAATATAAAATATCTTGATTAATTTATATTGATTAATCCATAACACTGTTGATATATTTCAACAAAGATTCTGGTTTGATATCAGCCGAAGTTTGATTTTGGGGAGTATAGAATATGAAAATGTTAGGTGTCAACATATTACTTGATTGAATAACTTATTGCTCTGCCATTCATTCTCTAAATATCAAACTATTAAAAACAGAAGATATTTTTTTTACACAAACAGAGAGGAAAGAAAAGTTGAAACCATTAAAAGGGTCACAAAAAAAATATTTAAGGACACTTGCCCATGATCTTAAGCCTGCTGCTTTTGTAGGGCAAAAGGGAATCACAACTTCCCTTATCAACGAAGTCAATGATGGCCTGGATGCAAATGAACTGGTAAAAGTTAAATTTGTAGATTTCAAAGAGAAAAAGACAAAGGCAGCACTTGCCATGGAAATAGCGGATCAGACAAAATCATATCTGACAGGATTGATTGGGCATATAGCTATTTATTACAGAAAGAACAGAGATGCGGAAAAACAAAGAATAGTTATGCCTGAATGATATTCTAAAAAAAAACGCTATGGACGAACAACCAAGCATCGATAACCCATCAACACCAATCACCCATAACGTCTCTGAATTACTACGACATATATCACTCAACAGGAAATATAGATTTCCAGAAAAGTTTTTTGTGAGACAAACCCTTTGCCAGAGTGGTCTCAGGCAGCATTTTCGCCAGGTTAATTTATGTGAAAATCTCCTGAGACAGTTGTAATTACAAGATTTTGATTTTTCGTCGTGCCCATCATGGCATGATCGTTATCTGGAAAACTATAGAAAAAATAATAATACAGTACGAAGAATGAGAACTTGCGAATTGAGAGTCTGCTTGTATGTCAGAGTAAAAATAGCAGGATTTATGAAAAAAAAGTCAACAGAAAAACATGAGGATCCGTAGGCAACACTTTCAAGTATTGCTCAATTCCTCTTCAATTGCCACGCACTCAAAAGGAGAAACATTGTGAAATTGAACAGCAATACCTTCTGATTCTACTCTTATAACCTTTCCTGTAAGCTTAAATGGTTTCCTGTCCTCAGAAATTACAAATACCATTGAGATTTTTTGATTCTTTTTGAATTTATTATGTTTTTTCGTCTTGATAAAGAGACCTCCAGCACTAAGGTCTTTTGTAATCTCTTTATGAAGTTGCCCTGAGCTGACAAATTCTATCGGGATGGACAAATTTTTTCTTTCGTATGCCCTTTCTTCAATTATATTTACGACAAGATCCTCTTTGTTGGATACTACTGGTAATGGCTCTGTGGAAAAAAACGGTTGAGGCTCAACAGAATCAGATTCAGAGATAACAGGCTCAAAATCTGTTACCAGGTTGCCGGTTTTTGAAGCAGGCTGTTGCGTTGGAGAGTCTACAGGAGGAACTGTAACAGTATTCATTGAAGATGCATCCTTGCTTGAAAGTGCATCCTGATTGCCGGAAGCCGCCTGTGTTAACCAATCTTGTGTTATTTGCAATAATTGTTTTTGTTTTTCATAAGGTAGCTTATTTGTATTGACAATTATTTTAGTTAATAGATTTTCAATTGGCATTTTATTGTTATCTGCTCCGGTAAAAAACTTATCAAAATTTAAAATTATTTTGTCTAATCAATGATAAGGATTTAATAGATTCATCCGTAAGTGTCAATTAATAAAAATAGAAAGCGGTTTTTTTTTGATAATAACAATAATATTTTTTTAGATATAGAGTTCCCGAAAAGTCTTTTGGCAAGACAAAACCTTTGCCAGTGCTCTCAGGCAACATCTCCACCAAATTTCATTATCTGGAAAACTATATATACTTTGGCATCTTTCTGATTATTATACCCAATCTGCTTCAAAAATAGAACATAATGATTTTTCTATATGTTAGACATCCCTGCAGAACTCACTTCCCATCCAGTTGTTAATGGTCAAAATCCTGTTTTACAAGAAGTATATTTTTAACACTGTCAATATTTTCCCCAAAAGCGTGCCAACAACATATCAAATAGTGAATCACGAATCTCTGTCCTTAGAGTGAAAATGCATTCTGATTTTCATAATTATAGGCAGAAGCCATAGCAAAACGGCAATCACGGTTTAATTCTTCTTGATATATTATAAATATTCCATTAAACCTTGGCTATTCGTAATTATGCAACTGTATAAAACAAGGAGTTTATATGAAAAGGCTAATTGTAACTGACAGCACATGTGATTTACCGCAGAATATTATAGATGATCTTGGCATCATGGTAATTCCTGTCAATGTAGTTCTGGATGGAAGAATCATGAAGGATCGAGTAGATATTAAAATAGAAGATTTTTATGATAGTTTTGAAAGCTATAATACAATGTCAACCTCGGCTGTTTCATACGAGGAGTTTGCCTTGCAATACCTCCAGCTTACCCAGACGTGCGATGAAATCATATTTATTCTTTGTTCCAGCTACTTGAGCAAAACATATGAAAACGTACTCAATGTCCATAATGATTTCAAACACAAACACAATTGCCGCATAGAGGTTTTTGATACCAGACAATGTGGCATGGGTTTAGGTCTTATTGTTATTGAAGCTGCTACGCGTATGAAAAACGGTGAAAGCTTTGACGAAATCCTGAACCATGCTCAGTATATCGCAGACAGAGTTTCAACATACATGGCTATTCCAACTTTAAAATACCTGAAAAAAAGCAGTAGGATCAGCGGAGCCAAAGCATTCTTTGCGTCTGCCATGGGTATAAAACCGGTTCTGGGAATCGAGGATGGGAAGTTGGCTGTCAAAACAAAATTGTTTGGAAAACAAAAAAATCTATTGCTTTCACTTATGGATACTCTAACGCAGGATATCGGAACAGCGTCTGTCACAATGTCCATATCCCATGCCAAAGATCAAACTTATGTGCCAAGTCTTGTTTCAATATTTAACTCTACATTTAAATGCAAAAAAATATATATTACATATTTTGGTCCATCCATTGGAATTAACACTGGCCCGGAAACAATGGGAGTGACCTTCTACAAACATTAATTCCTCAAAGACAAAGTAGCTTACAAGTTATATCCCAGCAGGAAATCCTTAGTAGCTGCTTTGAGTTCAATAACATCCTGGTCTTGTTGAACTCAAATTTTTCCATACTGTTTTTTATGAAAAAACGATAATTGCATGTCTCGCTTGTATGTCTCGCAAAAAGCCAGTTTGCCAAAATCTGCGTCCAATAAAATCAAGGGTTCATTACACCAGAAAACGCTGATTTCGAACTTTTTGCGAGACCATCATAATTGATGGTCTCGCAAAAAGCCTCAAACAGTACAGGTTAAGGCGATTCTACATAGGACTTAAGAGCTTTTTCTGACTCTGGAGGAAGTGAAGGCTCCTTATATTTTTCTAAAAGCTCTTTCCATTTTGCATTGGCTTTTTTCTCAATTGAGACAGCTCCCTTGCTGTTCCAGCTTGCAAAATTATCCTTCTCCTCAAGAATAGGGCTGTAAAGCTCTTTTTTGAAATGTTTAAAGGTGTGCATATTGGTCAAATACTCGCCTCCCGGACCTACCTGTTTTATGACATCAACGGCAAGTTTTTCTGAAGTTACGCTCTCTCCTTGCTTGATGCGCTTGCACATACCGCATATTTCACTGTCAATGATAAATTTTTCATAAGAGGCAACGATATACCCTTCAAGGATGCCAGCAGAATGGAGCACAAAATTGATTCCGCTCAATGTTGCCATCAACTGGCTCTGCATGGCTTCAAAACCAGCCTGAGCATCCACTGTCTTTGCATCGGAAAGAGCTCCGCCTCCACGCGAAGGAAGCCCGTAAAATCTTGCCATCTGGGCAGTAGCCGCTGTATTTACCGCCATTTCCGGAGCACCTATGCTCAATGTTCCATAACGCATGGCTGCACTTGAAGATGACCCGGCAAACACAACCGGTGTTCCAGGACGCACCATCTGGGCAAGAGTTATACCGGCTAAAACTTCTGCATTCTGAACAACCAGAGTTCCTTCCATTGTGACAGGAGATGTTGCACCAGCAATAGATAACGACGATATCAATTGGGGCATACCCGCCCTTGCGTACTCCATAATTCCGCCGCACATCTTGTCATCATAGGCCAATGGAGTCAAAGAGCATAATATACTTATAAAAGGGGGCTTTTTTGCCATCGCCTCTTCACTTCCAAACACCATGGATGCCATTTTTATAGTCTCTTTCGCGCCTTCAGGTCCTGTTCCTGAGCCCATGAACGGTTTATCAGAGAACCTCATGGAGGAGTACATCATCTGGGCGTTTCTCTTTTCAATGGGAACGTCATTAGGCTCTGCCATCATTCCGCCAGTTATATCAATATAGGGAATCGAGTAGGCAAGCTTTGCGAAATTCTGATAATCCTGAAGGGTAGACGGCCGCCTTCCTTCATCGAGATTATTTACAAAAGGTGCTCCATAGCAGGGCATAAATGCAATATTCTCCCCACCAATCAATACATCTTTTTCACTGTTTCTGGCATACAGGGTAAACTGAGAAGGGGCGTTTTTAATCTGTGCCTCAACAACTTTACGCGGGAAATGGACTCTCACGCCATCAACCCTGCATCCTCCTTTTGCAAGCACCTGTCTTGCCGGTTCATATTTTATGTCAAGTCCGGCATCTTCTAACACCTGCATGGTAGCCTCGTGGACCTGCTCTGTCTGCTCTTTTGTAAAATACTCAAAATAACCCATTTGTTACCTCCGGGAATCCAAGATTTAGTTTAATACAATGGCGATCGCATTGTTTGCGGTATCTCAAACAGCATTATATGTGAAAGCCTTTTGAAATAGCTGTAATCATGAGATTTTCATTTTTTGGTTGTGGCAGGACAATCTGCCATCTATGCTATCTGATATCTAAAATGCAAATAATATACCGTGCCCTATTAGCGTAGCCTGGAGATATTTTTAATAAAAAAATTTTAATAAACATTATTCATTTACATTGA
>JADFYT010000179.1 GCA_015232935.1 Desulfamplus sp. | reverse complement strand
CACCCCTCAACCCTGATCTATCACCCCTCAACCCTGATCTATCGCCCCTAAAATCTGGTTTGTCACCACTCAATTCTGATTTGTCGCCCATCAACCCGGGTTTTTCCGTGATTCACTCAAACCATCTTGAAGATCTCAGAGATATAGCTGTTGAGTGGATTGCAAGCCATCCTCTTGAACCTCTTGAAAATGAGCATTTCCTGGTTCAAAGCAGAGGAATGGGACAGTGGCTCAAGATGGCTCTGGCATCAGATGAAGGATGTGGAATATGTGCGGCTCTGACTGTCCAGCTTCCAGGCCATTTCATGTGGCATGCCTACAGGGCTGTTCTTGGGGATAACGAGATACCGCTGAATTCCCCCTATGATCAGGATCGCCTTGTGTGGAGACTCGTCAGACTCCTGCCCCGGATACTTGAAGGGACTGACAGCTCTTTTCTTCCCCTTAAACGCTTTCTCGCAGAAGATGATTCCCGTAAGCTTGCAGAAAATTATCCCCGCAAATTGTACCAGTTGTCCTGCCAGATCGCCTCTCTTTTTGATCAATACCAGGTTTATCGGGCAGACTGGCTAAAATACTGGGCTTCAGGAAAGGATATGCTGATAAATGGCAGATCAGAGTCGATATCCCTGCCAGATGACCAGATATGGCAGGCGGAGCTTTGGCGTAAGATCAGGTGCGATATACCAATAGAGCAAAAAGATATGAGCAGGGCAAATCTGCATGAACGATTTTTAAGGGCGACAGCAAAGTTGAACTACAGGCCCTCGGGCTTGCCAAGAAGGGTTATGGTTTTTGGAATATCTTCAATGCCGGCAACTGTAATTGAGGCACTTCATGCTATATCCTGCCAATGCCAGGTACTGCTGTTTGTACAGAATCCATGCCGCCATTACTGGGCAGATATTATTGAAGAGCACAACGCACAGGTTCTTTATGATTATGAATCATCAAACCGCGATATGTTATCCCCTGAAAACAAGAATCAGGATACGAACCAGAATCAGGATATGAACCAAAATCAGGACATGGCTCAAAATCATGATGCTGCCTCTACTGACAACAGATTCAAGGAGCAAGCCCTGGAAAACAGCTCCAAAGATCAGCAAGCCTCTTTTTTCAGCAACAGGGTCAATCCTCTTCTGGCAGCATGGGGCAAACAGGGAAGAGACTACATCGGGATGCTTGAAAGGTTTGAACATACCCTTCACGATTTTCAACAGACCCGCCTTTTCAGGGATATAGTGCCACAGGTCAAGACGCGAAATGAAAATGGAAATTCGTTTCAGCCGGATGACCATCAAAATGGCAGTTTGCTACAGCAGATTCAGCAGGCTGTTCTTGATCTGGAACATGTTCCTGATACCGCACTTGTATCCGCTGATGATGAGTCCATAACCTTTCAGCTCTGTCACAGCCCACAGCGCGAGATGGAGGTGCTGCATGACCATCTCTTGTATCTTTTTGAGGCTCTCCCCGGATTGACACCACGCGATATCATTGTAATGACTCCTGATATCAATACCTACGCTCCCTATATTGACGCTGTTTTTGCCAATCTCTCCTCCCGTGATCCGCGTTACATCCCTTTTACCATAGCTGACAAACCGGAACAGGAGAGTATCTCCATGCTTCTTGGCCTGGAGAAACTTCTTTGCATGCCGGATCTGCGAATGAGTGTTGCTGATGTCATGGAGCTTTTGCAGATACCGGCTTTTCGTCAGAAATTTGAACTTGAGGAGTCAGATATACCAAAGCTGAATCAGTGGATTCAGGGATCAGGCATTCGCTGGGGGCTGACCCCTGAACACAGAAGTGCCCTTGTATGTGATCTTGATGCCTCTGTGTGGAAACAGAACACATGGCGGTCTGGACTGGAAAGAATGATGCTCGGGTATGCCACAGGGCCTGGAGAACAGTGGAAGAATATAGAACCTTATGATGAAGTCGGTGGTCTTGAATCGAAACTTGCCGGAACTCTTTTTTCCATATCAGAGCGTCTGGAAAAACATTGGAAAGTCTTGATTTCCAAAGCTCTTCCTCAAGTGTGGTGCCACCGTATTCAACAGCTTCTCAAAGACTTTTTTTTGCCGGAAGAGAGCAAAGACCTGCTATGGATGAACCAGATGGAAGAGCTTCTTGAAAAGTGGCTTCAATCATGCAGCGATGCAGGTTTCAAAGATGAACTGGAACTTGTTGTTGTGCGTGACTATATCCTCAAATCCATGACAGAATCGAGCATCTCCCACCGCTTTCTTGCCGGAATGGTCAATTTTTGCACATTGATGCCAATGAGGGCAATTCCGTTCAGGGTAGTATGTCTGCTTGGAATGAACGACGGGGCTTATCCCAGAAGCAAGCCTCCACTGGATTTCGATCTTATGGCCGTGCCAGGATGTTATCGCCCGGGTGATCGCTCAAGACGAGAAGACGACCGCTATCTCTTTCTTGAGGCACTGCTGTCTGCCCGCGAGAAGCTCTATATAAGCTACATTGGCCGAAGTATCCGTGATAACAGCCAGAGAGTTCCTTCTGTACTGGTTGGCCAGTTGAGAGATTATATCGCGTCCGGCTGGCAAATCCCTGATATCAGACAGAGCTATATAAAGAATGAAGAGTTTTCAGAGCAAGGAGAGTGTTCCAGACAGGAAGGCTTTTTAAAAACGGCTGACTCTTCCAGAACACAAGACTCCTCCAGAACACAAGACTCCTCCAGAATACCAGACTCCTCCAGAACACCAGACTCTTCCATTCTGGACAGACTTACAACACAGCACCCTCTTCAGCCGTTTAGCAGAAGCTACTTCAAGACAGACCCTGAAAACAGATTGTTTACCTATGCCCATGAGTGGAGAAAAATTCTTGCTTCCCGGGATAAACAGTCAGACGGAAAACATTATAAGCAATTTAATGCATACAAACAATCGAACGCAAAAGAAGATCTCCCGCTTTTGAAAACTGCTCAGTTTGAAGGAAGTCTTGAATTGCAGTCTTTAATACGGTTTATGAAAAATCCGGTCAAAAGTTTTTTTAACCAGCGTCTAAAGGTCTATTTTGATGAGATCGATATCGCTACAGAAGATCAGGAACCATTTGACCTTGAAAGATTTGCACTTTTCGGGCAAGGGCAACAGATGCTTGATGCCGGACTTTCAGCCAAACCCGAAACAAGGAGTGAAACAGCAGAAAAAGCTGCACAAAAAGCTGTAAAAAAAGTGGCTGACCAACTGCTTGGCACCGGCCAGATGCCGGTCAATGCATTTGGAGAAATAGCGGTAAAAAACCTTGTTGATCCTGTCCTTAAGATGGTTGATTCTCATTGCAGGCTTTGCCGTGACTGGCCGTATGAAGCAGATGCTATTCAAATAGAACTGCCGATCTGCATTCAAGGGTGTGGTATAAAGTCACTTGATGACCTTATAGGCAATCTTCATAAAAAAGAGAATGACGATATTCATCAAGAAGAGACAGATGATTTTCATCAAAACAAAATAGATAATATTAATCAGAAAGAGCCTCAGTTTGCCAGATGGGAGTTTTACACAGGCGAGATTTTTGACAAAAAAGGAAGACTGAGCCGTCAGCACGCTCTTGTTACAACATGGGTCAAGCATCTGGCCGGATGTGCCCATGGTCTGAATCTGACAAGCTGCCTTATTGGAACAGATGGCACAGCCTCATTCTCTGCCCTTGACAAAGAGTCCGCGACCGGCCTTTTGAATGAGATTATAAACCATTGGTGGATGGCAATGATGTCTCCTCTGCCCGTTACAGCAAAGACGGCAATGGCTTATCTCAATGGTCTGGGTTCTGCAACAGGCAAGAATCCTGATTCGACAGGCGGAGGTTCGGATAACGCCGATATGGCTTCGTGTTTGGCAGATGAGCACGAATTGAGCACCTTCATATCTGAAAGCGATCAGCAGAAGGCTGAGAAAAAAGCCAGAACAAAATATGAGGGAGATGGTTATAACTCTGATGGCGAGCTTGGATACTGCCGTTATCTTCAAAGGGTTTTTCCTGATTTTGATTCACTCTGGCAGGCGGAAAATAACCGCTTTGTTAAGTTGGCCGCAAGGTTATACCTTCCGGTATTGCAACATGTTATGATATATTTCAAAAAACCGTCGGTTTTTTAAGAGTAAATCAATATGACGAAGTTTCATTCCAAATATTTCGCTCATGAATTGACTCGATCTGGAGGCAAAGGCGTAGACCGTCTTGGCCGAGCATTATTTGATGCTTGTGTAGACCTGAATCCACACCAGATTGAGGCGGCACTCTTTGCTTTGAGATCGCCATTATCCAAGGGGGTTCTGCTGGCTGATGAAGTCGGTCTTGGTAAAACCATTGAGGCGGGGCTGGTGATCTGTCAGATCTGGGCAGAAAACTGTAGAAAGCTATTGGTCGTTTGTCCTGCCTCCCTTCGTAAGCAGTGGGCCGTTGAGCTGGAGGAAAAATTTAACTTACCCAGCCAGATCCTTGATGCCAAGACCTATCGGGATGCACAAAAAGCAGGTAATCCGAATCCTTTCGACGAACGAAAAATCATTATTTGCTCCATGCACTTCGTTGCAAGCAAAGCCACGGACATTCGAGCCATCCCGTGGAACCTTGTAGTTATAGATGAAGCGCACAAACTACGAAATGCATATAGAGAAAGCAACCGGATTGGTCAGGCTGTCAGGCAGGCGACATTAGACAGAAAAAAACTACTCTTAACCGCTACTCCACTACAAAACTCTCTTCTCGAGCTTTACGGCCTTTCAACCCTAATAGATGAGAACATATTTGGGGATCTTGCTTCATTCAGAACTCAGTACATCAATTATGGCGGAGACGTTTCCGGGCTTCGAGATCGCCTTCAAGGCTTTTGCTGGCGCACGCTTCGAGGTCAAGTTACCGAGTATGTGCCCTATACAGAACGCAAACTGATCACGCGACCATTCAAACCTACCGAGCAGGAGCACAAGCTGTATGAGGCTGTCTCCAAATATTTAATGCGTGATGATACGTATGCCTTTCCTGCCAGACAAAAACACCTGTTGATTCTCCTGATCCGAAAGGTGCTGGCATCTTCACCGACCGCACTTGCCGGTACCCTTGAAATCATCAGGGAGCGATTAGCTGAACTATTAGAAAAAGCGAA
>JADFYT010000178.1 GCA_015232935.1 Desulfamplus sp. | reverse complement strand
AATGAAAAACAATCAAAAAGGTTTTACACTTATCGAACTCATGATCGTTGTTGCCATTATCGGTATCCTGGCAGCTATTGCAATTCCAAACTTTCTTCAGTATCAGCTTAAATCAAAAACATCAGAGGTCAAAGTAAATCT
This sequence comes from Desulfamplus sp., assembly GCA_015232935.1. Lineage (GTDB taxonomy): Bacteria > Desulfobacterota > Desulfobacteria > Desulfobacterales > Desulfobacteraceae > Desulfamplus. The sequence continues at coordinate 5,029 of JADFYT010000178.1, read as the reverse complement.
TGGTGCCATAAAAACAAATCAGGAGGCATATATGGCTGAGACCGGTGTTTACCTTACTTGTGCTGCCAATCCTGCTGCTGCGCCGACTACAGCAAAACAGGCTTGGGCAGCAAATGCCGACTTTTCTGTCATTGGCTTCGTTCCATCAGGAACGGTATTTTATCAATATGCTGCAACTGCAGTGGCACCTGGTGCTGGTGCTGCTCCGACTTTTTCGGCAACAGGAACAGGCGATTTGGATGGAGATGCTACTACTGCTGTTTATACGATAACAAATGCTGCCCTTCTTAGTGGTCCCGTGCCTGCTACTGCATTTTAACCAAGGCTTAACCGTCCACAATTGTTAAAAATAAAGAAAAATAAAGGGTGGAATCAAAATATTGGTTTCATCCTTTATTAGTTTTAAGTTGTCAGGTTCAGCTATTATATTTTTAACTCATGGAGGTAAACCATGTTAGTAAAAATTCAGAGACAACAAATAAATACGAATGGGTTTACTTTAATTGAACTGATGATAGTCATTGTTATTATAGGTATTCTGGCTGCCATAGCAATTCCAAATTTTCTCTCCTACCAGTTAAGATCAAAAACTGCTGAAGCAAGATATAGTTTAGGAACTATAAAGACTACTTCCGAGGCATACCGTTCAGAACATGGCACTTATGTCGTCTGTGCTTCCAATCCAGGAAATGTTCCGGGTGTATCTAAAATTGGTTGGTTAGCTCCTAATGGAGATTTTGATTTAATTGGCTTTACTCCAGCAGGTGCTGTCTATTATTCCTATTCTGTTATTGCCGGTGGTGCTGGTATTATAACAAGTTTCATTGCTTTGTCAGAAGGAGACCTTGATGCTGACGGTGGTGCTGGTGCAGCTCCTGGAGGATTAGCAGGGGCAGCAGTTGGATCAGGAGCTGCTAATGCTAATAATGGTTTGTTTTCATTAAACGACTCTGGTACTATTGTTGATGAAAATTTTGGGATATGGTGAATTAATAAAATCCTCAACATCGACATATAACCGGTTATTTTTCGTTAATATTGTCTGAATCAGGATGCTCAGGATAAAAAGATAAGCAGGATAAAGCTATCTTGAAATTCCTGTTCATCCTGACTATCCTGATTCAGACAAATGCCGGGAGAAGGTGTCGGGATTGAGTAAAATCATATAAGAAAATGTATATGCGAAATATTTTATTGATTACATTATTGATTTTTCTTTCTTCAGGAGTACATCTGGCAAGTAAACATATAGATGATTCCTTTAAGTTTGATGAAACCGAATATCTGCTCTATCTCCCTTCTGGTAAATTTCTTCAGGGTGCCGCTCTCTGTTATGATGAGATGCTTGCTGATTTCATGTTCATCAAGACTATCGGATATCTTGGCAGTCATGCTGAAACCGACAGGAATTACACCTATCTTGATCAGATGCTCAACGTGGTAACTACTCTTGATCCGTTCTACGAATTCCCTTATGAATTTGGCGGTATTGTTCTGGCAACAGAGGTCGGAAAGGTTGACAGCAGCATTTCCCTGTTAAAAAAAGGAATGGAAAATGTTCCACAAAATCATGAGAGATATTGGTATCTTCCCTTTTATTATGCGTTCAATTTTATGTACTACAAAAATGATTACCTGACGGCAGCCAAGTATATAGAATTATCTACCAAATATAAAAACTCGCCTTCATACCTCCCTCTTCTTGCAGCCCGTCTGCGTGCAAATACCGAATCCCCGGAAGCTGCCATCCCGTTTCTCCAGGAGATGATAAAAAGCACTGACAATGAAACTCTTAAAAATAACCTGGCTCTCCGTATAGATGAATTAAAAGCTGTAAAACAGGTAAAATCAGATATTCAACTATTGGAATATGCTGTGAAATATTACTATTCGATATACAATAAATATCCTGAATATCTGTGGGAACTGATAATCACCGGTATCATTGCCAAAGTACCGGAGCATCCCATGGGCGGCAGCTACTATTTTTCGCATCAGGACAAGACTGTAAAAAGCACTTTTAAAACGCTGCCGCTATATATTGACAAAACTCGGTCATTGGAAATAAAGGCAACACCAAAATAAAGATACCGGGGTAAATTCATAATCAAGGCAAATTGAATAGTTTTTACTGGCGGTTCAGTCAATAAAACATCAAATATGGATAAAAAAATAAAGCAATGCAGGCTATTAAAATCAAAAATTTAAGAAAATCGTTTGGTACCGGCTGGGGAAAAAGAGTCGCGGTACTAAAAGACTTGAGTCTTGAGATTAAAGAGAACGAAATTTTCGGCTATTTAGGAGCCAATGGAGCCGGGAAAACCACCACATTCAAGCTGATATTAGGGCTTATACATCCTGATCAGGGAGAGGTGAGTTTCTGGGGCAGGCCCGCGTCAGACTTTAAAAGTCGCTCTCTTCTTGGATATCTTCCTGAAAACCCATACTTTTACTCCTATCTTACCGCCGGAGAGTCCCTTGATTTTTACGCGAGTCTCTTTGATATTGATGCAAAGACAAAAAAAGAGCGGATTGATGAGCTTCTTGGCCTTGTCGGGCTTGAACACGCAAGGGATCTGCAACTGAGGAAATTTTCAAGAGGCATGCTTCAAAGAGTAGGAATTGCCCAGGCACTTATCAATGATCCAAAACTTCTGATACTGGATGAACCCATGTCCGGCCTCGATCCAATGGGGCGAAAAAACATGAGGGACATCATTTTAAAATGCCGGGAGCAGGGCAAGACAATTATCTTCTCAACCCATATCATCTCTGATGTGGAGACTGTCTGCGACAGGGCAAGCATTCTTGTAAAAGGGGAACTCAAACAGATAATTGATATTGAAGATATTCTGGAGAGCGAAGACAACATCTGGGAGATTATTTGCCAGGCAAAACATTTCGAGATTCCTCAAATGCTGGAGAAAGAGAAAACAGAAGTTTCGGATAAAGATGCTTTTATTCATGACATAGACAAAACAGTCAGCGGAAACAGGATTCTCCTGACAACTTCAAGCAAGAATACAGCATATCTGTTGATGGATGAAGTGCAAAAACAGAATCTGAATCTTATCTCATTTGGTCCGCGGCGAAAAAATCTTGAGGAGATCTACATCAAAAGCACGGGGCAGGCAGATCAAAAAGGTCAAAAGGAGTCAGCAAGATGAATAAAATAGCCGCAATCGCACTCAATACATTTCGTGAATCAATCCGCGACAGAATATTTTACAGTCTGCTCTTTTTTGCTGTTGTACTTCTTGCGTTCTCAATGGTTCTTGGTAATCTGACCCTTGCCGAACCGGTCAAAATCATCAAGGATTTCGGGCTTGGCTCAATTTCAATTGTAGGAACCCTTATTGCGATTTTTGTGGGTATCGGCATGGTTTACAAGGAGATGGAGAAAAAGACCATCTATGTAATACTTTCCAAACCCATTGCCAGATGGCAGTTTCTGATAGGCAAATACTGCGGCCTCAGTATTACCATCATAATTGAGGTTGTTGTGATGACGGTTCTGCTGTTTGTCCTTTGCTATCAATATGTTCCCCAGATTCCATTCACACTTTTTTATGCCATTGTTCCCATCTACTTTGAGCTTCAGCTTATCCTTGCGGTAGCCTTTTTATTTTCAACATTTTCCACCTCATTTCTAAGCGGCATGTTCACCTTGAGCATTTTTATAATAGGGCATCTGACAAAGGATCTGAAAATGCTTGCTCAAAGCGGAGACGATATTGTGTTCCAGAAATTTGCCAATGGACTCTATTATGTTTTCCCAAATCTTGAAAACCTGAACTTCAAGGCAAGAGTGGTTCACAATCTTGGTATATCATTGCCTGAAATCCTTTTTTCCCTGTTATATTCCGCTCTGTACACGGCTGTGATCTTGATTCTTGCGATTTTTATTTTTGAAAGGCGGGATATTCCGTGATCAATCCGAACTTTGCAGCAGTTTTGAAGAGTATTCAATGGTCAAATCAACTGCCTTAAGCAGCAATGGGGTAAGATGCAGAACCTTCTCAAAAATAACATAGACAGTCTCTGATTTGTATTCATGTGCAATCTCGTTTCTTAACACCCTTATCTCAATCAAAGAGTCTGCACTATCAATAAGTTTTTTCTTTTCAGCTCTGTTGATTCTATCCCGGACTGTTCCGGAACTCTCAAGCTCAATCATATCGATAGTTCTTAAGACCTTTTGTATCAGCATATCACTCAATCTTGCAAATCTGCTTGTCAATGCTTCAAAACTTTCAAGAATATCTTGATTCAGCCCATCCATCAAATCTACACAAATACATTTATTGTGGGAATATACAAGAATATCAGCAGCTTTTTCAAGTTCCTGAATATCATTTTCAAGAATCACAAAGAGTTTGTTCATGCAAGTTTTATCCCTTTTTCAAGAGCTGTAAAGGCAAAAGGTTCAGCAGGGTCATCAACAATGATCAGGTCAATTTTCTGTTCCTCAAGAGACTTGAATAACTCTTTTTTAATTCGTAATTTCCCGTCAAAGTTTATAATGGATGAGAGAACAATAATATCAATATCTCCACCAAGCTGTTCATCATCAACCCGTGATCCAAAAAGATAGATGGCCGCATCTGGATCTTCATGCTTTACAGCATTGACAATAATATTTTGCTCAAAAAGTTTAAGTCTCATACAAAAAGCTTAAGTCTCATGAATTACAATAAAATTAGGCATCCTTCATGTCAACTTGCAAATGAAACATGCCGGAAATTGTTTCTATATCAGCGGGTTGAATATCTATTGTTTTTCAGGATATAGTTGATCATCTTTGTGCAAAGATATAAAGATTAAGGCAAAGATATAAAAGAAAATGTGTAAAAGCAATGTGAATTTTATTAATCTCTGAAATAGAAATCTCATTCAAAAAGGGGAGTAGAGCAGATACTCGTCTTTAATAACGGCCATGTCAGCTCACTGACACAACAAAACATGAAAGCCCAGAAAATTATAAAAGAAGGGACTGTCATATAAAAATAGTATTACTCAAATGGTGATC
>JADFYT010000177.1 GCA_015232935.1 Desulfamplus sp. | reverse complement strand
TATGGCCTTTATGATGTTTTCGGGCATAACGCTTTGAGCGGTAAAAGGAGAATAACCATGTTTAAATATTACCGATACCGGCGGGCAGGTGTTATTTTTATCTTGATTGGTTTCATCGCTTTTTTTTCTGCTGTTTCTCCATTTTATAGATTCAGCACCGATAATATGTTTAGTCCGGGTACTCCTCTTTCTGGTAGAGCTTTTTCTTTTTCTGTCAGTGCGGTTGTCTCTATGGGTAATTTTTTTTGCAACAGTGCGTTTGCGTCTGAGAGAACCATAACCAATAAACTCGGTATGACTTTTGTGTATGTTCCGGCAGGAAAATTTTTAATGGGAAGCCCTGAATACGAAACAGGCAGAGACTGGAATGAACAGCTTCATTCAGTCACTATTTCAAAGGGATTTTATATTCAGGAGACTGAAGTAACCCAGGGACAGTGGAAAAAACTTGTGGGATTCAACCCGTCATCGTTTCCTGACTGCGGGGAAAGTTGTCCTGTTGATACCGTATCATGGGATCAGTGTATTGAATTTATACGGGTTCTCAATGATTGGGAAGGGACAACAAGGTACCGTCTTCCAACAGAAGCGGAGTGGGAATATGCATGTCGGGCAGGAAGCCAGACAGCTTTTGCCAATGGCCCTATTACCCAGGAGTTCTGTACTCCTGTTGATCCGGTTCTGGATCAGATAACATGGTACTGTGGAAACTCCGGTTATAAAAATCCGCCCGATGTATTAAGACCCCATCCGGTCAAAACAAAAAAACCCAACAAATGGGGTATTTATGACATGCATGGCAATGTGCAAGAGTGGTGTGCGGACTTTTGTGGATGGAAAAGCGGGTGGTTTGGAAGGACAGGAGTAGTTACATCAACCTATAAAGATAATATTGTTGATCCCGTCTCAAAAGAGGGGGATCGCAGAGTGTTCAGGGGAGGAGGGTGGTATCAACCGCCCAGACACTGCCGGAGTGCCAAAAGAAGCTACTATAGCCCCGGGGCTAAACGAAACAGCCTTGGATTTCGTATTGTCAGGGAACAGTGATTGACATTTCAATAAATCAGATATAAACTTGAGTTTATTGGTGTCAACAAAGTAGCAAACAAAAAGTTACCTTTCTTATAAAAGGAGGTGTAAGTATGTCTTTTTCAATTAATACCAACACAACAGGATCAAGGGCTTTCAATACATTGAATCGTTCATCGAATGATATGAACAATTCAATTCAACGCATCGCCACAGGCAATAAAATAAACAGTGCGGCTGATGATGCATCAGGCATGTCAATCGCTAATGTTCTTGGCAGTCAGGCAAGAGGGGCAGGCCAGATGATTCGTAATGCCAATGACAGCATCAGCATGGCCCAGATTAAAGACGGAGCTCTCGGAGAGGCCAGTTCCATCATGCAGGGGATAAGAGAGAAGGTGGTTCAGGCATCATCGTCAGCACTTAGCTCCTCAGACAGGGGTGCTCTTCAGCAGGAGCTTTCAAAATCAATGGAATCTCTCGGAAAGATTTATGAGGGCACTGAATTCAACGGCCAGAAATTGCTTTCCGATTCCCCTGGTTTTTCCTCTCTTTCAAAGATTGACCTTTCAAGCGTAGAGAGCAGTCAGGCTTCTCTTGAAATGGTAGATGATGCCATCAAGGAGACATCAAAAGTAAGATCAGACACCGGGGCAACCCAAAACAGGATGGAGTCAACTATTAACAGCCTTGGTTCAAGCATGGTAAGCTCGATGCAGTCCGAAGCGGCGATCAAGGATGTTGATATCGCACAAGAATCAATGAACATGAAGCAGATTGAAAACCTTCGTACCGCAGGGCTGTTTGCCCTGGCCCAGGCCAATGTTCAGCCTAAAAATGTGATATCCCTGCTTGGCCAGGCAACAGCATGATACATGCTGCGGCATGACATGAGAAAACTATAGCACAGAGTTGGAAGCCTGATAAGGATAGGTATGGCAAAAATGGCATGTCATATTTTTATGATCAGAAACATCAATATCGCAGCATGATTAGGAACCTTAAAAGTACAGGATAGTTCTCCTGTACCTTTAAGGTATTTTGTTTAACATAAATTTTTTTCAAGAAAAATGAATCGGAAGAAAAATCAGAGAAACTAATGGACAACTACAACTCATTACAGGAAGAAAAAGAGCCGGATGATCTGCTCAGGGAAAATATCATCCGCAGGAATAAAAAGAAGATCGCCCAGGGTTCAGGTACGGACCTGCCGGGGAAATCCATGCTGAAAAAAAGTGATCTGTCGCTTGTGTTTCTTGGGGCAGGCATCATAACATTAATTATTTTCTTTGTCTTTCTCAGACCATCCGGGGATATGAAAGAAGATGTTGGGGATGGAGAAACTCCGCCTGTTGCCGAGACTGTCAAGGCACTTGAACAGAAATTGACTACGCTTGAAGAGATGTTGCAGGCAATGAATGCCAGTCAGGCTGCCAATATGGAAGGCGAATCAAACAGTGCCCAGATGCCAGACATCAAGCCTTATGTCGCAAGGATAGAGCGAGTAGAAACAGCACTTTCCGTTAAATTTGATGTACTTACAGCCAGAGTGGACAAGCTGGATGACAAATTATCCGGTATCGTCAAGGATGTCGAAAAAAACCGAAAGGTTGTAAGCGAAATAAAACATATAACGGCAGCTCCGCCTCCCCAGAAAACGGAACGTCCCGCGGTTAAGGAAGCTGAACAGAACAATCAGCCTGAACAACCCAAGCAAAGTGCTTCAACCAAATCCGCATCAACAAATAAAACAGCGGGAAACAGCAAATCTGAGGCTGCCTCTAAAACATCTACCCAGACCAGGCAGCAGAAGACAGCGACTGTGCATCATACTGTTGCCAAGGGCGATACTCTTTACAATATAGGTAAAAAGTACGATGTTACTGTTGATGAGTTAAGAAAAATGAATAATATGACAATGCAGGATGCGATTATTATAGGTCAGCGAATCATTGTAAAGAAATAGAAATAGTTTATGTATTAAATCCCCCCCTCTCTTTTTCATGGTAGGGGGGCGTTAAATCAATCCAGTCGGTCAGTCAATCCAGCCGGCCAGTCAATCCAGCCGGTCAGTCAATCCAGCCGGTCAGTCAATCCAGTCATTCAGCCTGGCAGTCAATGCAATCTATAGTCAACGCAACTGGTCAATCAGCTTCTCGACTTTCACAATATCCTTTTGTCCGGGAGAAAACTCCACGCCTGAACTTACATCAATGCCCCAGGGATTTGCCATCTTTATGGCTTTTTCTATATTATCAGGGGTAAGTCCGCCGGCAAGTATTATTCTCTGCTTTTTTCTCTTGTCATTTCCTTCTCCTGACTCTTTTTCACCTGACTCTTTTTCAGCTTTGTCTGCCATCTGCCGTACCAGCTCCCAGTTCCAGCTCTCTCCATTTCCTCCAGGCAGCTCTCCCTTTCCATACTCCACAAGCAGGGCATGAGCATCGCCATACAGATGTGCCTGAGAAAGGTGAGGCTCTTTTCCTGCGAACAAAGCCTTGATCACAATAAGCCCCTCTTTGGCAAGGAGCCTTACCAATGACGGGCTTTCGTTGCCGTGCAGTTGAACAGCTTTCAGAGAGGATGTTTTAACGGCTTTCATAATTGACTTATAGTCTTCATCCACAAAAACACCCGTAGTCATAATGTTTTCCGGCAGCTTTTCTGTTATCCTGGCTGCCAGTTCAGGGGATATATACCTTGGACTTTTGGGAAAAAAGATAAATCCGATAGCATCAGCACCAGCCTTGACACAAGCCAGGGCCTGGTCAGGAGAGGTCAGTCCGCATATTTTTATCATCTGTCCTGTTTGTTTGTTCAAAAAAGAGGCTGCATCAAAACAGTATATTCCTTTATTTTTAAATTCTTGATCCCGATGGCTTGTCTGATCCTGATGATTTGACCCTGTTTTTGAAATGCCTTGATCAAAATTGCCCGCTCCTGTTTTTACGGTGTCCTGATTATTTTTTACGGTGCCCTGATTAACGTCACCTGCTCCTGCTTTTACAAGGCTTTGAACAAACGCTTCTGTATTTTCAGCCCTGACAATGCTTTCTCCCACCAGAAAATTGAATATCCTGCAATCCAGACCTTTTTGTATATCGTCAGAAGACGCGATTCCGCTTGCCTCAACAGGTATTTGACCTTCGGTAAGGAAAGGCACTACCCGTCTGGCCACATCGTGATCAACTTCAAGGGTTTGAAGATTCCTGTTATTTATGCCAATTATTCCGGCATTTGCAAACAGGGCCTTGTCAAGCTCCCATTCTGAATTTATCTCCACAAGAGGCTCCATTTCAAGATCTCTTGAAAGGGCAACGTAGTCACGAAGCTGCTCTTTTGACAGCATGGCAACAATCAGAAGTATTGAATCCGCTCCTGCCACTTTTGCCTCATATATCTGATATGAAGAGAGTGTGAAATCTTTTCTGAGAACCGGAATTGATGTAGTTCTTCTGACTGCCTTCAGATCATCCATAGAGCCTTTGAAATAGTGCCGTTCCGTCAGAACCGAAATAGCACATGCTCCTGCCTTTGTGTACTTTTCTGCATATATGGCAGGATCAAGATCAGGCCGGATATCGCCTCTGGACGGCGATGCCTTTTTGATTTCGGCAATAATTCCCGCGTTGCCCGGGCGGCTTTTTCCAATGGCGTGCAAAAAGGCAAAAGCAGGGCGGTTGCCTGGCACTTCAGCTTTAAGCATGTTTTCAGCGTTATGCCTGACCAGTTTCATGGGCATGATCCGCTCGGATTCAGCCACATCAATTTTTTTGAGTGCAACAACTTCTTTTAAAAAACCGGATATTCCCATTCTTTATCCATTCTCCTGTGTAAGACAGAAAAAAAAAACTGATATTCCAATTATGTATCCATTTTCCTGTGCAAGACAGACAAACGCTTTACGTTTATCCATTTTCTTGTGTAAAACGGGCAAGCTGATCAAGTTTTTCCATTGCCCTGCCTGAGTCAATGGCTTCTTCAGCTTTTTTGATACCATCCTCAAGGTTGTCAGCAGCATCGGCGGCCACCAGTGCAGCCGAACTGTTGATAAGTATTACATTGCGTCTTGCCTTTCCCTTGCCCTCTTTTGTTTCAATATCTCCCTCAAGAACCGCTCTGGTAATGGCGGCATTTGTGGCAGCATCCCCACCTTTTAACT
>JADFYT010000176.1 GCA_015232935.1 Desulfamplus sp. | reverse complement strand
AGAGGATATCATCATAAAAGCGGGATTTGAATATTCCGAGCCTGCTATCAATGACCTCAATTAGCTCTACCACAAAATATTAACAGATTGTTGCCAGTCATTTTTGGGGGAATGCTATATTAAACATTTTATACCGAACAAAACAATATCGTCTTGCATAACTAAGTCCGAATGTAGCTTAAAAAAAGCAAAAATCGGTCTTGACATGGGGTCCACTATAGTCAACCCCGCACCAGGCTGATATTTTTCCAGGGTATTATTGAGATTTTCGATGTATTCTTTGATAAATGGCACTGGTTTCGTTAATATCATGATTAATGGGCTCTCTTGGGGGGGATGAGTAGTATTTTTTCAATTGCCGTCATTATACCATCAGAGTCCAAATTGAGCTAACTTTAAAAACTTGATCATCGAGTGTATATGTTCAGTGCGTAATGCCACTGCATATTGAACGCCAACTGATCGACTGTCTCTTCATCAGTAAGGTCAAATGCCTGCTGAAGTATAAGAACTCCAACAACTGTATAAAGGTCTTTAGTCGGTCTTCCGTTGGAACTGCTGAAATACGGAAACAATTCTCTGACAGGAAGGGTTGGAAAAATTTCCCGCTGAAAAAGGCCTGCCCATGATTCATCCAGCTTTTTGCGGCACTTTTCTCCAAGGAAACTCCATGGGTCGAATAGCGGAATCTGGTTGTGGTCGCCTATATTGATCATATATCTCTTGTCCTTGCCGTAAAGGTTAAAGTATATATCTTTATATATCAAAAAAACACGATAAAAACAAGTTGATTTTTAAAACATTACCTATATTATCAAATACTTATGTCTTTGACTTTTTACGAGATCATCATAGTTAGCCTCCCGGATATCAGATGACTTGTGACTTTTATTGTGACAGGTCATCTGTCCTGTCTGTTAGATTCCTCTTGCATAAGTACCCATGCTAAAGTTTTTACCTATATATATCTTAATATGATAATGATATAAAATAATTATGGTTTGAATAACAGGAAGAAACTTTTATACTATTACTTACAAGTTGTGTGCATCCTGCGTTTTTTACCAAAGCATTTTTTACAACTGAAGACTCAGTTCAAGCAGCAAGGATGCCAGAGGATATATCCGTTGCGTTCGTTCAGCGAATTAAAACTGGTGCTATGCATGAAAATAAAGTAATAAGCTCAGGCTTGATGGATTTATGTGTCATGATGGTCTCTGTGTATAGATAAATGCTTACCATGAAGATGCATTACGATTTTCATGATTAGGGGTGGCCAGACAACGGCTATGGATGTTTTGTGAATCTATAAGAGCGAGCCTCATCTTTGACATGTTTTTTGATTTGGGCAAGGTATTGTTAATAATATTAGTGATTTGTGACTAATTATGGAGTGATTGAAGGGGTTATTAATTTATAATGCACAACATGAAAAGTTATCGCTGGCTGATTTTCTGGCTGCTCTCTACAAGTTATATTCTTGTCTATTTTCACCGTATCTGTACATCAGTTCTTGCTGTTGATCTGATGAGAGACTTAAATGCAGGCCCATCTTTAATCGGGCTTTTAGGTTCTGCCTACTTTTATCCATATGCGTTGATGCAGCTTCCTGCCGGGCTTCTATCTGACTCATGGGGGGCACGCAAGACAATTACCCTTTTTTTCATTGTTGCGTTTCTGGGTTCTGTCATACTTGGCTTGGCACCTACTGTAACATGGGCTATAGTTGGCCGTACCATGGTTGGCATAGGTGTATCCATGCTTTTTGTCCCTACGTTGAAAATTTTGTCTGAATGGTTTGCCCCCAGGGAGTACGCTCATATGACAGGCCTGTTGCTTGGTATGGGAGGTGTGGGCTCATTAATAGCTGCAACACCATTAGTATGGTTCAGCAACCTGGTGGGATGGAGAAACTCTTTTCTTTCAGTCGGCTTGATAACCCTGTTGCTTTCTGTATTGATCTGGCTGATTGTACGCAACCGCCCCGAAGATAAAGGCTGGGTATTACAAAGTGGAGTGCCTGAACAAAAACCTTCTGATATTACCTTTTCAAGTTTAATCCTCGCAGTCAGGCAGGTTATCAGCTCTTCTTATTTCTGGCCTCTGGCTGTATGGTTTTTTTTCGATTTTGCCATTGCTTTTTCATTTGGAGGCCTCTGGGGAGGGCCGTATCTTATGCATGTTTATGGAATGAGCAGAGTCGAAGCGGGTCATATTCTATCCATGATGGCATGTGGCCTGGTTGTTGGAGCACCGTTTCTTACATGGCTTTCTGACAGTATCTTTGGACAGAGAAAGCCAGTTCTGATAATCACTTCAGCAGGTATGGTCTTGATTACTGCCTTGCTCACTTTTTCTGACTCTATTCCGATATGGGGGTTGTACATATTATATTTTATGATAACTGTCTGTGGTAATGCCATCGGTGCTATTGTCTTTACAATGAACAAGGAGCTGTTCCCAGTTTCAATTGCAGGCACAGCCACAGGGCTTGTAAATCTTTTTCCTTTTATTGGAGGTGCTCTTTTTCAGCCCTTTCTGGGATATATGCTGGAAAGGCACGAAAAGGTAAATGATGTTTTTAGCATCTCTGCTTACCAGTCAGCCTTTTTGCCGCTTTTTGTCTGTGCGTTGATTGCTCTTGGTGCGGCACTATGCTCACGGGAGACCATGGAAAAACCTGTAGCAAAAGCACCTGTATATCCCGGGAATTTAGACCAATATTCCAGTGCTGTTTTAAACAAGGAAGGAACACGTCAATCAGGATGAAGCAGACAGCAAAGCCGTTTTTTTCCTGAACATCAGACAAAAATCATCGCGATAAACTCAGCCACACAGGCAGGTTTAGTTTCTCCCTCAATCTCAATCGTATGTGTCGTGGTCACAAGAATCCTTCCCTCTTTTTGCTCTTTCACGTCCAGAAGAACAATTCTGTCTCTTATTCTGGAGCCTACGCTAACAGGGTTGATAAATCGAACCCTGTTCAGACCGTAGTTTGTAATCATCTTTGAGCCTTCTGGCACAAGAGTTCCCTGGAAACTGAAATAGGATATACAGGACAGCGTAAGAAAGCCATGAGCAATTGTCTTGCCAAATGGCCCCCGGGCAGCTCTTTTGGCATCTACATGAATCCACTGATGATCCCCTGTCGCCTCGGCAAACTGATCAATCTGCTTCTGGGTAATCTCTTTCCAGTCTGATATGAAAAATTAGGTTCCTATATATCTCTTGATCTCTTCAAGTGTCAGTGCTCTTGACATATTAGTGTTAATCCTTTTTTTGTATTATTTCGCGAGTGATCCGCCGTCATTGACAAGAATATGCCCTGTCATATAGGCTGAGGCATCAGATGCAAGAAACACCGCGACCCCCTTCATGTCATCCATGGTTCCAAATAGCCGCAGGGGGATACGGCCAACCATCTCTTTATGGACACTTTCAAATTCCGGCTTCTCAAGATAAGCCATCATGTCAGTCTGAAAAGCTCCGGGTGCGATCCCGTTTACCCTGATGTTGAAATGGGCAAGTTTTACAGCCAGATTCATCGTAAGAAGATTTAGTGCCGCCTTGCTTGAATTATAGGCTACAGCCGGATGTTTTGACTCTTCTGTTCCCCTGAACGAAGTTGAAGAGCTGATATTTATAATATTTCCTCCGCCCTGCTCTTTCATGATATTTGCAACCTTCTGGGTCAGAATCCATACGCCACGAATATTTACATTAAAGATGTGATCCCACTTCTCAAGAGGGTACTCAAGAGTTGGAGCCCCCCAGCTCACACCGGCGTTGTTAACCAGTATGTCCAGACGTGGAAAGCTGCCGGTTACCTCTTCTATCAAAGCGTCAACCTCCTCTTTGTTGCTGACATCACACTGAACAGGCATCACATTGACATTGTACGCGGTCTCTATTCTTCTTGCGGTATTTACAAGATTTTTAGTCTTTCTTGAGGTGATAACCAGATCCGCACCAGCCTCGGCAAGACCGGAAGATATAAATTCCCCGATCCCACGCCCTCCGCCGGTAATCAACGCGACCTTGCCTTTGAGACTAAATAACTCGTTTAACCGGGGATAATAGACCATACACTCAACCTCCATTCCAATATATTACACTTATTTCCCCTGAAAACAGGGTTGTCTTTTTTCCAGAAATGCCTTGAAGCCTTCATTCTTGTCCTCAGAATCCCGGACAGTGGCACTGCCCAGTGCCTCAACCTCAAGCCCTCTGTCAACCCCCTCATAAATTCCGGCTGAAAACGCATCCAGTACACACCGGACGGCTACAGGTGGACGCAGGGCAAGTTTTTCGGCAAACTCAAATGCGTTCTTCACAAGAGAATCTTTATCAGCTACGAGATCAACAAGTCCTATATCCAGTGCCTCCCTTGCATTGATCCGTTTGCTGAAAAGGATCATATCCAGGGCTTTTGCCCTTCCCACAAGGCGGCTTAAACGCTGGGTTCCGCCCCACCCTGGAATGATGCCAAGGTTGAGTTCGGTAAGACCCAGCATGGCATCAGGTCTGTCAACCATGATTCTGAAATGGCATGAGATCGCAAGCTCCAGACCTCCGCCAAGAGCGTGGCCGTTGATCACAGCTACCGTTGGTTTTGAAAGACGGTCAAGTGTTCTCCATACTTCACGCCCCTTTGGACTTGTTATTGATGCATTTGCCGCGTCACTTACATCAAAGCCCGCGGAAAAGCATTTTTCGCCACTTCCGGTAATCATCACAACTCTTACGTTATTATCAGAGGCGACCTCTCCAACTGCATGTTCAAACTCCTCCATTGTTACAAGGTTCCAGGTATTGGCAGGAGGGTGGTTAATGGTTATGAGGGCGATATGATTTTTGATTTCGCAAATAATGTTTTTATATGGGAGCACTTTTTTTCTCCTGTAAGATGATATTCTTCTTAGAGCCTGTTTAAAAATTCAAAGGCTCTTAAAGTGGACCCCATGTCAAGACCGATTTTTGCTTTTTTTAAGCTACATTCGGACTTAGTTATGCAAGATGATTTTGTTTTATTTGGTATAAATTGTTCAACATAGCAATACCCCCAAAATGGCTGACAACTTATGTTTCAATATCTTGTGGTATAGCTAATTGAGGTCATGGACAGCAGGCTCGGAATATTTAAATCCCGCTTTTATGATTATATCCTCTAAAACAAATCCGATCTCACCTTTTCTCTTTAACTGCTCGACCATTCATTGCTGAATTCGAGCATTTACATGAAC
>JADFYT010000175.1 GCA_015232935.1 Desulfamplus sp. | reverse complement strand
TACATTTTTAGGATAAACAAACATTCATGGCCGTTGTATGGCCATTCCGAATCATAAAGCAAGAATCTGTTTCCACGGTAACTAAAGGCAGAATTCTCTGCTACAACCAAAAAACGAAAGTCTTGTTTATTACTGCTATTAAAAAGACTTTCACATGAAAACAAGGAGGCTTGAAATGAAAACTGCAAAATTATTTATGTTTATGATGATCACTGTTTTTATGACCATTTTCACTATGGCATCTGATTCTGTGGCAACAAGAAGCCCGGGGGTGCCTGCTGCAATGCTCATGATGAATGGAAGCGAGATCACTGTTATGGGTTTTAACCTGAGCAGCGAGATCCCGAAAGAAGATATTGATGATCTCTACAAACTTGCAAGTGGCATGCTTGGCGAACTTGGCGGAGGTGATTCTGTATCCACATATAGTCCGGCTGATCTTGAAGGATTGGGGATTACAACAGGTGACTCCTTGCACAGCATGTTAAAATCAGGTCTTGCCCAGTTTAAGAGATATCTTCAGATTGATGTTTTTAACATAACATCGCCCGTCGCGGGTTACCGGATAGAGATATACATGTGGGATAACGACCAGAACAGTTCTGGAACTTTTATGGCCGGAATTGAAATTCCTCTAAAACTGCCTCTAATCCAGCTTCTTGGAATGATGGAGACCGGCACACACAATTTGAAAATCGATACAACAGCCAATGAAACTACCAAGGTTTCCAGAATGAGTTTTTATTATCAGGACTCTCCAGGAGCACAGGAAGTTTATATGGCTTCTGTTGAGATCACAGCTCTTTTGATGCAGACTGTTTTAATGTCTTTTATGCAATAGAACCCGATTGTGGCATCCTTTATTTGCCGGTTGACACTTTTTGTAGCCGTATCCCCATTTTTCGGGATTTTTCTCAAAAAAGTGTAAACTACTTTTGAGGTTATATGAAGGATGCTTCTTTGCCCCTCCAAAAAACAAAACAAGAAAGAATATGATATGTATTTTTATTCATATGATGCAAGAAAAGAAACCATATTCACCTATGCATATGGTTTCACTCAACATTTAATAAAAAGAGGCCTCGTGGCCTTTTTTTTGTCTCTCTTTATGATGGCTACGGCTCAGGACAAGGATGTTTATGCATGGCACACTTTTACACACCCTTTTTTAAGCGAGCTTGCTTTTAATACACTGCCTCAGGAAATACAGCTTGCTTTTTTTCCATATATTAAAAAAATTCAATTGGGAGCCATGGATCCTGATATCACAATAAGGGATTGGCCAAATCACGAGTTTAATTTTCATGACAATAACAATGGTGTTGAAAAATTGTATTTTAACACCACAGGCAGTAATTCCGTAACACGAATCATATCTTTATATGGTTCTGTGGTTGAAAAATTGAAGTCCCGAAATATGGATGGTTCACTCTATTCGGAAACAGCTTATGAAATGGGCGTTTTATCCCACTATATTGCTGACATATGCCAGCCTCTTCATACTGATGAGGCAGCCCGGGAGGCAGATTTTCATGTTCAATACGAAACAGATATCTACAGATGGCAGGAAAATTTTGTTTTTGAAGATTCAGGATATACCATTATCAGTGATCTTGAAAAATATATCCTTAAAAACGCAGGCAGGGCAAATCGCAACTATCCAGGAGTTCTAAAGCCCTATACAGAAGGTGCCGGATATTCTGAATCAAGAGGAATTACAGTGCTTTGCATGCAGAATGCAGTTGAGGCTATCCGTGATATATGGCTTACAGCCTGGTATGAAGGCACTGCTGCCAAAGATACAGGTTCCAGAAACAGGGTTGCTCTCTACTCAAACCGCAGGGTATTCAGCCATGGAGAGACGATCAGGCTAACTCTTTCAGTTTTAAAAGACAGTACTGTTATGCCTGGCAGCTCCGGATTTTCCGGCAGCGGCAACCCGCACCTTTTGTCTGATACAGAACTTTATGTAGCAATGGTTGATCCTGTAGGAAAAATGTGGTTTCTGACTTCCGCGTCAACCTTTTCCGATACAATGCGGCCCTGGAGTCAAGACTTTGATTATGGCGATAAATCAGGCACAGGTGACTCCAATAAAGAGAACATATCTGAAACTATCCTGTTTGATGGCCTGATCTGGCCACATATACTTGAGGGCGACTACCACTTTTATGCTGCCATGCTCTCAAATTATGATCCTGTTTCTTCAGAATCCCTTGACCTGTCCAGCAATATTTCTGAGCTTACCGTAACTGTAATGAATTCCTTTTCTTTGAGTCTGGTTGAACTTGCTGATGAAACCTATCTTTTTCCCGCCATTGACCAGGATAGCAAGGCTATAGTTGCACTGCCACTGCAAAGGTGGGATTTTATCGCTATAGGAGAGCGAGAAGATATACCGATGACATCTGTTGATGAGAGCCAGAACACAAATTTGATACCAGGCAGATACAACCATCTTATGGTATATATAGGAAGAGACTATAAGGGAACTGCCTACGCAATGGAAATGACAACCTTTTTTGATCCGGAAGGTTATGATTTGAGGCCGGTGAGGCTTCCGGAGTATGACTCGTTTGACAAAAACAGCGAGGCAGTACCTGTTCCGGTTGTGTCAAAATCCCTCTGGTCTCATGCCGCAAGATGGGCAATGCGTCTAAAGCCAGAAAACCTTGAGGCAGTAAAGCTGAAAGAGAGCGAACTTCTTGGATATATAGAAGACGACTGGATCAGCAAAATCCGGTATCAGCTTGAATTTGACTGGTCAGGAGATTTTACTGACAAAAGGATTGTTCTTGTTGATGATGGATTGCAAAACGGTGCAGAGTGTACTGACTACTGGCTGTCACTGTTTGAGATCAATGCAGGGGTCTGTATTCAGGGAACCAGAATAACTGCACAGAATATTGCGGATTATTTCAGGAATGATCCTGAAGGAAGAGAGGCGTACGTACCAGAAGAGTTGAATCCCTTTCCGTTTTTTTTATACGTAAGGGATCTGTTTACAATGGGTTTTAAGCTTGTTGACCCTTTGCCTCATGTCTTTTCTTGTGACGGATCATCAGAGACCGGAGTTCCGATTCCAACCCTTCTGCTGCAAAGCCCCCAACTTGAAGAGATCGCTCCGGCTCTTGAGGTTTATGAATGGAACTGAAGGATTACACAATAACCACCAGTTCCGGTCGCTCCGGTTATTCAAACAGATCTCCGATACTTTTTTCCCTTACCATATAATTTATAGTCACAATCTTTGAGGCCTCACTTGTTTTAAGAGATGAAGGAAAAAGGACAATGGCTGCCTGCATGGAGCCACTAACCTTGATTCCGTCAAGAGATATTTTTTCTGTGTAAATAGTTGCCACTGTTTCAATTCCGGGACTTACGCCGGTAACCGCAATGGTTGCAGGCGAAACTGCCACCGATTCAAGGATAAGGTTGTCAGCAAGTTTGCCTGACCAGTCAACCTGAACCGGAATCTTTCTCTCAATCTTTCCACCCATGACAATTTCAACGGTTCTTGGCTCCACTTTTTTAAGATTGACTCCGGGCGGAAGGATAATGTTGTCAATCGATATATTTACCGAGTTGTCTCCTACAGAGGCATTGCCAAGTTTTAGCAATACCTTGACGCTTTCCGGCTTGAGTGATTTCAGAAGAGGCATGGAACCGCTAAGATGAAGATCTACTGTATTGGTTGAAGCCTCAATAATGTCAAAACCAGGTTTTATATCAGTATATTCCACAGGAACATTTATGGTTTTCAGTGTCTCTTTGCCTCGGGAGAGACCAAACCATACTCCAGTGATAATTATAAAGCAGGCCAGGGCTGCGATTCCAAATTCAGAAAACTCTTTCCATCTGGAGAGACCTCGTTCTTGCTTGGTTTTTCCGGTATGGGCACTTAAAATCTCCTGAAGCTCCTCAGCTTTTTTTACATACCTTATTTCAGAATTCTTTACTGTAGTTACGTTTCCTCTCTCTTCCGATACTACAATTACGAGAGCATCGCACATTTCGCACAGTCCTACTGCCGCTCTGTGGCGAGTACCATACCTGGTAGGAAGGTCTGTTCTTTTGGAGAGCGGTAAAATAACAGAGACATCAGTTATCCTGTCTCCATAGATCAGTGCCGCACCGTCATGCACAGGATTTTTATCCCAGAAAACAGTAGATATCATCTGTTCCGAGATTATGCCATCCCATGGAATGCCGCCTTGTACAATTTCGTCCAGACTCTGTTTTCCAGGTAATACAAGAAGTGCCCCTATTTTTTTTCTGCCAAGCTCGAAAGCACTAAGAGCAATGATTTCAATGGGTGTGGAGATCTTTGTGCCTGGAAATCCCCATACAAATGACTGAAGATTTTTGGCCTGAAACACAGAGGCTATTTCATCCCTGAAGACAATTATAAGAATAATGGCAGCAGCTGCAATAATTCCCTGAATTGCCCAGGTGGTGACGACAAGACCCATGTAAAGGGCCATAATGTTCAATATCCATAGAATGGAAACAACAGGGACGATACGGATAAGCCTTGAACCTCTGAATAAAACGTAAAGCCTGAAAAGGATATAGGTGTTTATAAAGATGTCAACGAAATCCTGCCATCTTAAGGATTTGAAAAAATCAAGTATATCATTCATTTGAAAATCAATCCGATACGCTGAATCTCAGGGTTTGCAGTAAATTGTCCTTGTCATCTGTTATCTCAACCCGCCAGGGGCCTTTATCGGCGACTCTGAGCTGCATGGTACTGAAGGTTGACCATTGGGGAGTTTTAACAAGAAAGCGGTTGGTCGCAACAAACCGGTCCCTGTGAAACCATTTGTGGTATATGAAGGTATTCTGAGATACATTTTGAAACGAAGTAAAACAGAAAATCTTCCCAAGAGAAATAGAAAAAACAACCGCGGGCTCTGAAGGTTCAAATCCCTTGATAGACTGACACATGACAGCCTTTACAAGAACAAAAACAGGTGTAGTCTCCCGTTTCCTTGTTTGATCTGGCTGGGTGGAATCCTGTTTTTTAGGTTGAACAACAGGGATAGTATCTTGTTGCCTGGAAGAAGGATTTGTAATTTCTTGTAATTTTGGGGGATTGTTAATATTGCTGGCAGGAGAAATAGTTATAGGTGTGGTATTTTCACAATGTACTGTCGAGGCATGGAAAATAGCAGACGCCGCGATAAAGATACAATAAACTGCAACCGAGGTTGACTGTTGAAGACGCATAACCATTGAAAAGTCAGACAGAATCTTTTTTTTGCTCTTTTGTATCTGAATCATTTTTAT
>JADFYT010000174.1 GCA_015232935.1 Desulfamplus sp. | reverse complement strand
CAATACCCAATTGCTTTTTTTTAATTTGCTTGTTTCAATAGATCAGACATTTTTCAGGCCTGTTGCATTAGCGTTGGAAAATATGGTCAGTGGTTTTAGTGATTTTCACGCCCATATTGAACAACAAGCTTTTTTAATGCTTCAATATTATTCAAGGATGGCTCGTCAATGACACACTCAAACAGATGATTCATGATTTTACCCACTTCCGGGCACGGAGACATATTAAGGAGCTTCATGATATCGTGCCCTGAAATTTCAAGATCCCTTAAAGAGAGCACAACATTACCACCTTTAATCTTGTTGTTTTCAAGCTCCTGCCTTATTTTGTCAACCCTGAGCCTGATATCTGACCTGGTGTATGGCTGTTTTGCCAGATTGGCAGCCTTGTCAGCGATTCTCATCTGCATAAAGGTTTGCCATTTAATATCATGCTTTTCAAGAAAGGCCAGAAGCCTTCTTGCAGCTTTGGGCGTAGAGTCAGCTTTAAGTGGACGCATGTGGGTCTTGATCACAGCATCAATAAACTTTATCTCTTCACTGCTGAATCTCAGTTTTTGCAGGTCATCAATAACAGCACCAGCCATTTTTTCGTGGTCAGGGAATGTAATCTGCCCATCTTTTATCTGTGCCGCATCGTATTTGCCTGCATCATGAAGATAGCCTGCAAGGCGAAGAACAGGTTTTGCAGGAGAGAGGGCGTCCCCTGACAGGAGACAATGTTCGAGTACCGTCTCTCCATGATGGGGGCCTCCATCCAGGTCATCACATCGGCTTAGGGATGGGAATATCAGTTCAAGCAGCCCGGCAGCTTTGAGTGTCCTGAAAAAAAGTGATGGTTTTGCATGGCTCATTGCTTTGAGGATCTCATGGCGGATTCTTTCAGGAGCGGTATTATCAACGATCAGGGTTCGGTGTTTGATTATGCTCTCAAGGGTTGAAGGGGCAAGGCTTCCTCTTAGCAATGATGCAAATCTGCACGCTCTGACCATTCTTAACGGGTCTTCTGCTATTCTCTCTTCAGGGTTTCCTGTAAACCTGATTATTCTGTCTTTCAGGTCCTGTTTGCCGCCAAAAGGGTCTATAAATGAGTCAGACAGGGGATCAAAGGCCATGCTGTTGATTGTGATATCCCTTTTTGCAAGATCGCATTCCGGAAAAGAAGAATCTGTTCCGGATGCACTGGATGAACCTGATCGGCATGATGCCACCTCGATTCCGTTAACCACACAGACAGCAAAAGTTTTTCCTACCTTTTTAACCTTTTCCTCTGAAAATATCCCGAGAATATCTTCGTATCGTGCATTGGTCACAATATCAAAATCAACAGGCTCTTTTCCCATAACCATATCCCGTACCGCACCACCGGCAAACAAGGCTTTAAATCCTTTTTGGGTTAGTCTTCCGGCAATATAAAGGCTTTTGTTTTTTTCATCACACAAAGTTTTGTTTTGCCTGGCAGGTTTGCTCATTATTAATGTACTTACCGTGAAAACACATTTTGATTTTCATGATTCGGGGTGCCTTATAACGGCCATGAAGGTTTATTGCTCTTTATGACTCCACCTTGGTACAAGATCATGTTCCACACCAAGATGATCCAGCACTCTTGCTACTACGGTATCGCAAAGTTGTTCAATGTTTGAGGGAAATGTATAGAATGATGGGCAGGGCGGCATTATGGTAGCACCTGCCTGGCATGCCCTTGTCATGTTTTCAAGGTGAATCAGGCTTAACGGGGTCTCACGGGGAAGAAGTATCAGGGGCCTTCTCTCTTTGAGGCATACATCAGCGGAGCGGGTGACAAGATTGTCAGCCATTCCCGAAGCAATGGAGGCAAGTGTTTTCATGGAACAGGGTGAAATGGCCATCCCGTTGTGTATGAATGATCCGCTCGCAGGGGCGGCACAGCTTTCGTGCTGGCTGAAAATCTCAAGGGTTGCAGAATCGTGAAGTTTTGCCCCTTCCAGAACAAGAAAATCGAGAAAGCTGCTCTGGGCATTGAATATGGTTTCATGCTCCAGAACCTTCAACCCTCCATCCGAGATCATGACAATTACATGGCATGGTCGTTCCAGCAAGGCTTTTATCAATCTGATGCCATAAATTGATCCTGATGCTCCGCAGATCGCTACAATGTATTTTTTTGTGTTTTTCAATCAGGTATGATTCTCCATTTTGGAATAAATTGGCAGTATTGATGTCGATAATGTTAAAAACTTCCCTTTGACTAAACGCTCGTGGCCGTTGCATAGCCACCCCGAATCATGAAAACCGGAATGCATTTTCATGGCAAGGCATTTTTATGCAAAACAATGGCTGCTATGAAATCACAGCCCTAACAAATGCCTCCACAACAACTCCTGAAAACAGAAGAACGGAAATAAGGCTGTTGATGTTGAAAAATGCGATGTCTATTTTTTCTAAATTGTCCGGCCTTACTATCCGGTGCTCTGCAATCAGAAGGAGCCCTATTGCCAAAAGAAAGATCAAAAATACAGGATGCATCCCAAATGTGAAATGCATTATGGCAAGAAAAATAAAGGTAAAAAGATGAAGCAGGGAAGATACGATCATCGCTTTTGCAGCACCAAGTTTTGCGGGCATGGAAAAAAGCCCGTGCTCCCTGTCAAAGTCAATATCCTGACAGGCATACAGAATATCAAAGCCTGCAATATAGGTCATGAGAGCCAGGGTCAGAAACAGAGCAGAGAAGGAAAAAGAGCCTGTAATCGCGATCCATGCACCGGCAGGTGCAAGGGATATGGCAAATCCAAGATAGATATGGCAGTATTTTGTGAATCGCTTGGTTACAGAGTAGAAAAGAAGGAGAAAAAGGACAGGCAAAGAGAGAATAAAGCACAGCTTGCCAAGCATTGCCGCTGCAAAAACAAACATTGTACAAGAGCCCGCGACAAACATGGCCGCGTCTTTTCTGGTGAGAAGTCCGGATGGTATCTCTCTGATCAGGGTTCGTGGATTTTTTGCGTCAATGTCAGCATCGGTGATGCGGTTAAAACCCATTGCGGCCGATCTTGCTCCAACCATCGCGACAAGTATCCAGACAAGATCTGATATTACAGGATCATGCTCTCTCCATGCCATGACCACGGCAGACAATGCAAAAGGCAGGGCAAAAATTGTGTGGGAGAATTTTATCATTTTGCCATATGTATGGACTCTGTCAGTTAAATTTGCTGCTGTATTGCTCAAATTTGCTGCTGTATTGCCCAGGTTGGATAATCTCTTTTCTATATATGAAAATCTTTTTTTATCTGAAAACATTTTTTTCCTGATTCCATCTGAAGTTGTTTGATATCCTAAAAAATACCATGTTTTCCTGATCCATCTTTTCGGCCAGGTCCAAAGATACCATAAGCCTTTGTTCCGCATTCAGGACATCTTCCGCCCGGGATCATATGGTTTTTGATATTGTAGGCTATTCTCTGAATCAACATCTTGTTGCAGGCATGGCAGAAGGTGTTTTCAGAATCAAGACCAGGTGCATTGCCGATATATACATAACGCAATCCCGCTTCTTTTCCCGCCTCAAATGCCATCTTGAGAGTAGATATGGGTGTACTTGCCCTGTCAGTCATTTTATAACAGGGGTGGAAACGGCTGATATGCCAAGGGGTTTCAACTCCAAGTGACGAAGCTATAAATTCTGCCATTTTTTTTATTTCGGACGGATCATCATTAAGACCTGGTATCAGGAGCGTTGTAATCTCTACCAGAATACCAAGAGATTTCATAAGAACGAGATTCTCCTTGACAGGTTCAATGCGTGCCTTGCAAAACTTTCGGTAAAAATCATCATTAAATGCCTTTAGATCTACATTGGCAGCATCAAGACAGGGTGAGACCATCTGTATGATTTTGCCTGACATAAAACCATTTGTCACAAAGATATTCAAGAGCCCCTTTTCATGTGCCAGCCTTGCGGTTTCAAGGGCAAGCTCAAAATAGACTGTAGGTTCTGTATATGTGCAGGATATGCTTGCACAGCCGGAGTTTATCGCCTGTTCAACCAGTGTTTCAGGATCAATATCCATACCCCGTATTTCCTGTCTGTGATGTTCGGAAATCTGGGAAATTTCACTGTTCTGGCAGAAAGAGCATTTGAGATTGCAGCCTTCTGTTGCGATTGAGTAGGACGTGGAGCCAGGCAAGAGATGAAAAATGGGCTTTTTTTCTACAGGATCAATTGCTCTTGAAATGATTTTTGAATAGACAAGGGAAACAAGTTCGCCGTCCCTGTTTTCTCGAACCTGACATATGCCTCTTTTGCCAGAATCAATTACGCAGAAGTGGTTGCATATGCCGCACTTTACACCGTTGTTTTTGAGTTTGTCATATATCAGTGTTTTCATTTTTACAGATCATCCTTGGTGTGGTTCATGGCAAAGCCGGTAACCGGACTGTATCTGCCTGGCTGTTTTATCTTCAGGGGCAGATGTCTTGTCTTGAATCTGGGTACAGGTATGATGGTCATCCCTATGACAGTGCCAAATGGCGACTTTTGAACAAGGGGATACTGTTCAATCCATCTTGCTATTTTGCTGTTGCTGAATGGAAATTGAAGTGTTGTTTTCCAGGCAACGGGCACATCCCCTAAAATGTCAAAAGTTATCTGTCTTAGTTCCAGTATGCTGAAAAATCTTGCTTGAGAAAGTATGTTTTTGATAAAAATGCCTTTGACGCGACGAATCAGATTCAGGGGAGCATATTTATTCAGTACACCGATAAACACCTTGTCTTTTGCCACTCTGCATGCCTCTTCAATAGCTTTGGCCGGCATTTCGGTAAATTCAAGGCTGGCAAGAAAAAAGGCGTGATTAAATGTATTGTCCTCAAACGGAAGATCTTCTGCAAATGCACGATGAAGATCCGCGTTATCACCGAGCCTCTCCTTTGCAATGTCAAGCATGTAAGGAGACGGGTCAACTCCGGTCAGGTAAAGTCCGCGATTCAGAAGGGGCTCAAGGCTTCTTCCTGTGCCACAACCTATATCCAGAACCCTGCTGCCCTCTTCAGGCTCAACCATTTTAAGCAGCAATGCCATTTCAAGTTCAAAGGCATAGCTGTTTTTTATCCGTTCAAAACGGGTCTCATAATGGCTGGAATCATTAAAATCAAATATATATCCCATAATGCATATGATTCTATGATGAAAGTGGATAAAGTTTCAAGATGATTCTTTCTCCTGAAAATGTATTTTGATTTTAATGTCAAAAAGGCAGGTTTTATACTCGATGACAGTGTTGTCCGGTTAGGTTTTTGCATATGACAGTTCGTGTTGCTCTTTGAAATCTCTCTCATCAGATTTTGTGTGA
>JADFYT010000173.1 GCA_015232935.1 Desulfamplus sp. | reverse complement strand
TTTTTTTTTTTTTTTTAGACACCTCTAAAAGTCATGGTCACTGATTTTACGCCATCGCCATTCAGGGTCTCCACAGAACTCAATGGAGCCAGATTCAAACCAGGGGATGAGCTGATAATTGAAACCTTGGCCGCTCTTCACTCTGGCGGCCCCTATGCTGACGCATCGTCTCGCGTAACTGTGCGGCTCAGAGAAGAGCTGTTCCAGCCAGAAACTCCGGTTACAAGGGGTTTTGTCTTTTACAGATCCGCAGGAGGAAGCCAATGGCAGCCATCTGCTGTGGATTCCGGTCAATCGTCCCGGGTGAACGATCTGTCTGGTCAGCCATCCAAGACGAACGATGTTTCAGATCAGTCGTCTCAGACGGGCGATGCTTCCGGTCAAGCGTCTGAGATTGACGATACTTCTGAGCAGGTAAATCAGCAGAGTAGCGATGTGCCGGATCAAGAGGAAACTACAGGTGATGAAACCGGTTACCAGGAGAGTGAATCTGATGACTCCTACGACACCGATGATGTTGAATACCCTTCCGGTATTCCTGAAACCCTGCTTGAAAAAACAGCACTGTTAGACCATCAGGGGGCACTTAAAAACAGCCTTAAAATACCTGAGTCCAACATTGGTTATGGAAGGCTTGAGGTGGAAAGTGCTGTTCGAGATGACAGGGGAAGATATGTTGCCAATATGAAGACAGCCAGATATCTTGGCAAGAATCTTTTTGTCGGCATTAAAAGTCCGCAGTGGGTCTATGAAACCGGTAAAACCTCGAATATGCAGGCCATAGTTGTTGATGGGAAGGGAAATCCGGTTGACAACACAAAATTCAATGTAGCGATTCAACGCCGTGTAACCAAAGCCTCCAGAGTAAAAGGGCCTGGAAATGCCTATCTTGCAAAGTATATAAATGAGTGGGTAACAGCAGAGGAAAAAGCTCTTGTATCGTCATCAGAACCGGTTGACTTTGAGTTTGATCCATCAGAACCCGGAGATTACCGTATTATTGCAAGAGCAGGTTTAACTGCTCACACTGCAAGCATATACACCTGGGTTGTGGGCAAGGGACAGGTGTTGTGGCAGGCTCCGGATGATTACTCTCTTGCCATCATACCCGAGAAAAACTCGTTTAAAGTCGGGGAGACAGCAAAATATCTTGTAAAAAATCCATTCCCCGGTGCCTATGCCTTAATAAGTATTGAGAGATACGGGGTTTTGCGTCAATGGGTTCAGCGTATTGAAAATTCCTCTCAGGTTATTGAAGTTCCTGTCAAACCGGATGATGTGCCGGGATTTTTTCTCTCTGTTACCATCATCTCTCCAAGAGTGGAAAAACCTCTGACAAACGATGGTGTTGATCTTGGAAAGCCCGCCTTTAGAATGGGTTACGTTGAAACCGGAGTAACGGAATCTGGCCATGATATAAATGTCAGGGTTTTGCCTGAAAAATCAATATATAAACCTGGAGATACAGTCAGGGTAAGTCTTGATGCAAAGATACAGAAACCTGACGCAAAAGTAGGAAAAAATCATGCAGGCAAGGAAGAAAAGATATCGTACGATGCGGAAAAACAGGCAAATTCTGCAAATGCTGAAAACTCCGCAAGTGACAAAAAGATAGAGCTTGCCGTTGCGGTGCTTGATGAAGCTGTGTTTGATCTTATTGCCTCGGGACGAGACCACTTTGATATATCAAAGGGGTTTCATACGTTGGACGGACTTGATCTTGAGAACTACTCTCTTTTGACCAACATAATAGGCAGACGCAAGTTTGAGAAAAAAGGTGCAAATAGAGGCGGCGATGGCGGTATCGGCATGAAGATACGATCTTTTTTTAAATATGTAAGCTACTGGAACCCATCTTTGGTCACGGATCACGATGGTAATGCCAATATCGAATTTAGTGCCCCTGACAACCTCACCGGCTGGAAAATCTTTGTTATTGCAGCCACGCCTGAGGACTTCATGGGCCTTGGAGAGAGCGATTTCAAAGTTAACCGTCCTACCGAGATAAGGCCGGTGATGCCCAATCAGGTGACTGCCGGGGATTCATTTCAGGCAGGATTCAGTGTCATGAACCGTACAGACAAACCAAGAACACTCAATGTTGAAGTAAAAATCAGGGACTTTGATTCAGGTGAGGAAGAGATGGCACCTGTAACAGAGGATAAAGAGGCAGGGGAGCCTATAAAAAATGGCCAGGAAAATATAACCTCTGCAACTGCAACAAAAAGAGAGGATCAGGAAGAGAAAACTTCTATAACAAAGGATATTGTTCTTTTGCCCTTTAAACGGGAAACTGTTTTTTTGCCTGTTCAAACAAAAAAAGCCGGTACACTTACCTTCACGGCACAGGCAAAGGATGAACTCGATGGTGATGCAGTTGTCCATACCCTCAAAGTCAACCGGAACAGATCGCTGATTACGGTTCTTGATTACGGTATAATTACCGGAAAAGAGTCCAGAGCAGCTCAAAGCGTGGCTGCCAAAACAAGTTCAGGAGCTGATCACGCGATGGTCTCCGGAGAAAGTTCTGTTGCTGTCGAGCACCTCTTGTATCCGGAAAATATCCATACAGATACCGGAGATACACGGGTTGCTCTCTACCCGACAGTTCTTGGAAACATGGAAGAGGCTTTCAGTTACATGGCTAAATACCCTTACGCCTGCTGGGAACAAAAACTCAGCAAGGCTGTCATGGCTTCTCATTTCATTGAACTTAAAGATTATCTGCCTGAAAAATTTTCATGGAATGAGGCTTTTGAACTTCCGGACAAGACTTTGAAACAGGCGGTCCAGTTTCAGGCTCCAAACGGAGGAATGGCCTACTTTACACCTGATAACAGCTATGTCTGCCCATATCTGTCCGCATACACAGCCCTTGCCTTCGGGTGGCTAAAATCAAGAGGATTTGAGATCCCTCATGATGTGGATGTAAAACTTTCAAACTATCTTGCCACTCTTCTTAGAAAAGATGTTTTTCCCGGATCTGGCAGCGGCGGATTTTACAGCCCGGGCATGGCATCAACAGTTCGGGCAGTTGCCCTTGCCGCTCTTGCAAATGCAGGCAAAGCCTCTGTGGATGATATTATCCGTTATGAAGGACATCTCAAAGATATGAGCCTGTTTGGCAAAGCCCATTTTCTGATTGCAGCACTTCAGGTCAATGGTGCTCAAGCAAGTGTTGACAAGGTATGGGACATGATTCTTGCAAAGAGCCATCACAGTGCGGGAAAGGTTGTCTTTGATGAGTCGTTGGACACGGGCTTTTATCGTATCCTTGAATCGTCTATGCGGACTAATGGTGCACTGCTGTCCGCTGTGGTGCAGTACGGCAAAAAGGCGGCAGAGTCCAAATCTGAAGATGGAACACAAAAAGAGAGATCACGGGAAGCTGAGGATCTTGCATTCAAACTTGTTCGTACCATCACAGATACCAGAGGCCGGAAGAGTTCAGGGGAAAATACACAAGAAAACATTTTTTGCATGAACGGACTTGCTGAGTACAGTGCTGCATACGAAAGAGTTGCAAGCAGTGTCAGGAAGAAAAATTCCCAGATGGAGGAAAATTCCCGGAATATCATTGAAGCAGGGACTCTTTTGAAACACAAAGCTAATACCATTGAAGCCAAATCTATCTTGAAGCACGAGTTACTCGGCGATCAGGTTATGGGCAGTGCAAGTTTCAGTGATCTCAAGGATCAGCCGGTCATATTTACAAAACCCATATCTCCATCAGACCCTGGAAAGAAAGCTGATATTGTAATCACCTCAAACAGTGTCGGAACTCTATATTATTCAGCCGGTATGAGCTATGCTCCAAAGGATGACTTTGACAAGCCTGTCAATTCAGGTATGGAAATCAGAAGAGAGTACAGCATTGAGAGAAACGGCAAATGGGAACTTCTGAACAAGACCAGAGGAGTTGAACAACCTGACAATACTAAAGCAGAACAACAACTTTCGGGTGGGCAACAAGAAACTTCGGGACAGGCAATGAGCCAGCCTCAATCTCAGGTTATCCATCCAGGAGACCTTATAAGAGTCGATATTTTCCTGTCTCTTCCGACAGCACGTAATTTCCCGGTGATAAGCGACCCTGTGCCGGGAGGGCTTGAACCTGTAAACAGGGATCTTGCCACATCATCGGTAATGGATGCACAAAAGGCAGATTCTTTGCTGCCTGAAGGTTCATGGTGGTTTAATTTTAAAGATTGGCGTGAATATAATGAATCAAGATGGAGTTTCTACCACCAGGAGCTTGGGCACAGTGTGGTCAGGTACTACGCAGACTACCTTCCTGCCGGAAATTATCATCTCTCATACACCGCCCAGGTGGTTGCAACAGGTAGCTTCATGGCACTGCCGACCCATGTGGAGGAGATGTATGACGCTGATATATTCGGAAAAGGTACGGCTGAAAAGATAACCGTTTCCAAAGTGCCTGAACCCTGAATATTTATGTGAAAGTCTCTGAACATAAGCAGTTTGGCCGCAATTAATGTCTGATTGAAATTCCTGAGCAGGAACACAGGCAGCCTTGCTGAAATTATTGCCGGATTGAAATCCCCGGGCAATGGATGGACGCAGTCATGAGACTTTCATTTTTCGTGTACTGGTCAGGGCGTGACCGTTATCACTTTATGCTCCTCACACACCGTACAAAGTTGTAGATCCGGATAGCATCACCCTGGGGGCCGTGACCGGTCGGATAATCTGCCGGATCGCCTGCTTTGGGATCGCTTCTCTGGCAGCCTGCACCATGCACGTCAATCCACGCACCGTTCATATAGCCAAGTCCTCTGCCAAAGGCCACATACGCTCCGTTTCCACCTGATCTTGTGCTCCAGTTGGCGTGGGTGGTTCCTGTCCAGTAGAATGGATAGTCAATCTTGCCAGCCTCGTTTGTGATTGATGTTACCTGAAACACAGGGTCAATCGCAGCAGAACCAGTGGTGTCAGGCGAGCGGGTATAATCAACAATACTTTGAAGCTCTTTTGCGTCAGGCAGACGCCAGTTGCTGTAACCAAGATATTTCTCACTGTTTTTTT
Source organism: Desulfamplus sp. (assembly GCA_015232935.1). Lineage (GTDB taxonomy): Bacteria > Desulfobacterota > Desulfobacteria > Desulfobacterales > Desulfobacteraceae > Desulfamplus. Next base: position 313 of record JADFYT010000173.1, on the reverse strand, counting down.
GCTCTACCCAGGCAAGAGACTCCTCCCAGTTCAGAGCAGTTGTGCTGTCTTCCTGCATCCACATAAGGCCGGTTGCAGAATCTGTTATTGTACCATCCGCGTTATCCTTAAAGTTGTTTTTTCCATACTCGCTGTTTCCTCTGACGTAAAGGACAAAGAAAGTCTTGCCCTGGGCCTGTCCAGGCATTGGCCCTGTTGGATATCCCTTGATTCGTCCGTCAGCGAAATTTACTCCGAAAACAGTATCACTACCGTTCATGGTGGTACTTGCGTATTTGGTGGCAGACGCAAATTGAGAATCAATGATACGCTC
>JADFYT010000172.1 GCA_015232935.1 Desulfamplus sp. | reverse complement strand
GGTTCAATTTTTCAAGAATCCCGGGGTTTCTGCATGCACGAGCATCTTTGAGTTTGTCCAATGTCGAGTTCACCCGCCGGTCATAGATGCTGAATCCATATCCCAGAATATGTATGCTTCCGCTGTCTGCATATCCTGGCAGCGGCTGTGCACTTATTTCCACCCCTGTTATAAACTCAAGATTATGCGGAATACCGATCTCAAGAGCGTCTCTGACACCTTCAATGGTATCATGATCTGTAATGGCAATAGCACTGAGGCCCTTAAGAGACGCCATATGTATAATCTCGGCCGGAGTAAAAGAGCCGTCCGATGCAGTTGAATGTATGTGAAGATCAATCACGGATTGCTTCCCGTTAGAAACCAAAGATTTGATTTCGTTAGCTCGAAACAGAGCATATGTTGTTTTTAATTCTGACTTTAGCCTTGGAGCCTGTTTAAAAAATAAAAGGCTCTTGATATCTTGCGGCATTCTCATAATATATTGCAGCATAACACAGAGATTGAGGATATAGATCTATATTCCAAGAGCTTTTTCCAGTACCTCTTCGCGCGTTTTGCACTCTATGCACTGTGTAGTCACAGGACGTGCCATAAGCCTTGCACTTGAAATATCCTCTCCACAGGTTTCACATATTCCAAAAGAGTTGTTTTCGATTCTCATCAGGGCCTCTTTTACTTTCTTTATAAGCTTATGCTCTCTGTCCCTGATTCTAAGTTCAAAATTCCTTTCAGCCTCATGTGATGCCCTGTCGGTCGGGTCTGCAAAATTATCTTTAGGCACAGTCATTCCGGTAACAGTTTCGTCTGCATGAGAAATAAGGTCATTGAGTCTTTCAGTCAAAAGATTTTTAAAAAATTCAAGTTCTTTTTCTTCCATTTTTTTATCCTTCTCTTAATTTTACAGAGGGTCAGTTTCAAAAAACTGGCAGATGGTCATGCCAAAAATTGACAACTTTATACGCTTCAGTGTGTAGATGTAAAGTACAAATTAAATCCTGATCCAAAATTCTTCTGCTTCTTCATCTGGGAATTTTGAGCCCAGAGCCACAAGCACTACTCTAACTCTATCAGATTTCCTGCAAAACCGGATTTTTTTACTTGTATACCGGTAAAAATCAATCTCCATTCATGTTGTTGATATTAAAAATCTCTCTTGCGGCATTCAGGTAAAAAGCATCATTTCTGTGGCTTCCTGTATTTTTAAGAAACCGTATGGGGTCATGCATGATTTTATTTGTAATTGCCCGGGTCATCCTTTTAATGGCCTCCTGCTCCTCATTCCCAAGTCGCAGGCAGTTTAAGGTTTTTTCTGTTTCAGCTTCGGTAATTTTCTCGATTTTTTCTCTGATTGCAACAATGGTCGGGACAACATCAAGGTTTGAGAGCCATCTTTGAAACTTGATCACCGCCTCTTCAACAAGCCTTTCCCCCTTGACAGCCTCTTTTTTTCTCTCGTCCATATTGTCATCAACAATATTTTGAAGATCGTCAATATCATATAGATAAGCGTTATCTATTTTGTTTATTTCAGGGTCAATATCTCGTGGAACAGCAATGTCGATAAAAAACAGCGGCCTGCTTCTTCTGAGAGACATATTTTTTTTCACATGAGATGCTGTCAGAACATACTCAGTTGCTCCGGTAGAGCTGACTATTATATCAACATCTTGAAGCATTCTTTCCCGTTCCTCGAACTTGACAGCTTTTCCGTTAAATTTTTCAGCAAGAGTAACAGCGTTTTTAAAAGTTCGGTTGGAAACAATAATTTTTTTGACTCCATGTGAAATAAGGTGTTCAACAGCAAGTTCTGCCATCTCTCCCGCACCAAGAAGCATTACGCTGCGTTCACTCAGATCACTGAATATTTTATTGGCAAGCTCGACAGCGGCATAGCTTATTGAGACAGCATTGTCTCCTATGCCGGTCTCTCTTCTGACCTTTTTGGCAATGCTGAACGCCTTGTGCATGAGCCTGTTGATAATGACACCTGATGATCTGCACTCAATGGTTGAGCGATACGCGGACTTGACCTGTCCTAAAATCTGGGCTCTCCAAGAATCATGGAGTCAAGACTTGAAGCAACCCTGAAAAGGTGCCTGATTGCCTCACTGCCCTTGTAAATATACAAAGCATCCTGAAAACGGCTGACTGGCACATTTTTGTATTTTGACAAAAAGGAGATCATCGCCTGCGTGCCATTTTCATGAGCTGGTATAAACAGGATTTCCATGCGGTTGCAGGTTGAAAAGATCATGGCCTCTTTTATATCATTATTGCTGATGAGAGATTTCAGGGCATCGCTCGTCTCTTCGTTTGTAAATGAAAGAGCTTCTCTAAGTTCCACTGCCGCGGTTTTGTGATTTATTCCAATAAGTGTGATATCTGACATTATGTTCCTGCTCAGGAATTACAATCAAACAACAATTGCAGCAAACGCTGATTGTGTTCGGGTAATTACCTGTTTTTATTTTGTAAAAGGCTGGTGATGTCCGCCAATAAGCAGATTGACGCCAAAAAGCGTAAAAAGAAGAACCGCAAAACCCACAATTGTCATTATGGCAGATTTTCTTCCCCGCCAGCCTGAAGTGAGGCGTCCATGAAGCAGGGCGGCGTAAATCAGCCAGGTTACTGCTGACCATATCTCCTTTGGGTCCCAGCTCCAGAAGGTTCCCCATACGTTTTTTGCATATACAAGCCCTGTAATCAGGCCAGCTGTAAGCATTGTAAAGCCTATAATGACGCTGTTGTAGCTTGTATTGTCAAGAAGATCGAGAGAGGGAAGGCGTTTATAGAAAAAACCCCGCTTTTTGTCTTTGATGGCCTTTTCCTGTATGAGATACAAAATTCCGGAACCGCATGCCAGAGCCAGAGCCGCCTCTCCGGTAAATATCATGACAATATGTGATACAAGCCAGAATCCATTTAAAAAAGATGCCTTTACAGGAGGTGTATCGTTAACCATAAGAGCGGCACTCATCATTATCACAACAAGCGGTGAGGCAAAAAGCCCAAGTATTTTAAGGTTGAATTTTTGATTGAGCACAATAAATGTACCTGACAGGCACAGTGCCGCAATATAGAGCGTCTGCTCAAGATTGTAGGCTGGCAGTGTACCCATGATTATGGTTGTTATGCATATCCCTGCAAAATGGAGTACAGCACCAAGGCAGATCAATAAAAAACCATAGTTCTGGAGATACTCTTTTTGCTTGAAAAGATATGATATATAGGCAGCCATGCTTGATACATAGATTGCTGTTGAAATTACGAACAGGCTGTGTGAAATGCTTTCCAGTGTCATTTTTATTCTCCGGAAACAAGGTCTTTATATGAAAGAAAGTTGCAGCCATCATGGATAGAGGCGGCTTTGCCGTGGTTTTTGCTGGATTGAAATTCGTGATCAATAACATAGGCCGCTTCACAGCAACTGTTTTTACAGGATTGAAATTCCCGAGCGATAAGATATCCGGTTTTAAAACGACTGCCAAGAATCTGCTCAAGCGTGCTTTCTATTCCTGCCTCATCACCAGAGGCTATTTTTTCAAGAAGGTCAGAATTGACAAGCTCTCTGAAAATTGATGCATTGGCTTCCTGAGAGTGGCTCAAATCCAGGGCTTGCTCTTCCTGGCAATTGTGTTTTGAACCGTTCGGAGAACTGTTTTGCGAATTGTTCAGGCAGAGAACTTTTTTTCTGATATTTCCCATGAGCTCAAGAAATGTGGCATACTCCTGGCCAAACTGAAGTTCAAGCTCTTTTCTGAGTTTTTTCGCAAGTGCGGGGCTGTTACCGGATGTTGACACTGTTATTACAAGAGCTCCTCTTTGCACAATTGACGGAAGCACAAAGGAGCTTCCTTCGGGAAAATCAGCAATATTGCAAAGAATCTGCCTTGCTTTGGCATCGTGGCTGATCTGGCGGTTGACAGCCATGCTGTTTGTTGCTCCGATAACCAGGAACATTGAGTCAAGGTCATTGCTGTCATAGTTTTTTTGAATGCGTTTGATAGAACTGTTACTGCTATTTATATTTTGGGCAAACTTGTCAGAAAAAACAGAACTTACCACAGTAACTTCTGCCCCGCACTTCTCAAGCGTGACAGCTTTTCTGGCTCCAACACCGCCTCCGCCAACAACAAGGCAATTTTTTCCGGCCACATCAAGAGATATGGGATAATATTTAAGGTCATGATTCCTGTTCAAGAGCATATTCTCCTCGTTGAAGTACATACTTGTTCAAGTGCATACTCTCCCTGTTCAAATGCATATTCTCCTTGTTTGTAGAAAACAGGTATTATAGAGTAAAAGCATATATTATTTCAATCTGATTTTTTAAATGTTTCTGCTGAACAATTTGACATCTTCTGAAAAGATCCCGGATGTGCTGTTGCACAAATTTTGGCAATCAATGAAATATTCAACTTTAAAAAAACTGGAGTTATCAGATGATCATAGATTTTCACACCCACATCTTTCCCGATGACATCCGTAATTCACGGGAAAAGTACTTTGATAATGAGCCTGCATTCAAGCTGCTTTACAACTCTTGTGCATCAAAAATAGCAGGGATCGCTGATTTAATCGATATGATGGATGAAAACCAGGTCGCCTTATCCATAGTCTTTGGTTTTCCGTGGAAAGATGGCGGTACCGCCACTAAAAACAATGATTATATAATGGAGGCTGTTGCAAAATATCCTGATCGGCTTAAGGGCTTTGCATGTTTTGACATGGAGTGGGAAGGTGCCGCAAAAGAGACTCAAAGATGTATCAAGGGGGGGCTTTGCGGTGTGGGCGAGCTTGCCTTTTATCTCTCAGGTATAGATGATCTGGCAATCTCAAGGCTTGAACCGGTTATGGAGGTTTGCATGAAAGCTGGCAATCTTCCGGTTATGATCCATACCAACGAGACTGTTGGTCATAAATATCCTGGCAAAACTCCAAATACTCTGGAACAGATTTACAACCTTGCTACGCACTTTCCTGACAACAGGATAGTTTTGGCACACTGGGGCGGCGGCATATTTTTCTACAATCTTCTGAAAAAGGAGGCAAAGGATGTTTTGAAGAACATATGGTATGACACTGCTGCTTCACCTTTTTTGTATGACAGTGCAATATACAGAGTGGTTCAAGAGGTCGGGTTGATGGATAAAATTGTCATGGGAAGCGATTATCCTCTGCTTAAACCTTCACGGTACTATAAAGATATCAATGATTCGGGCATATCAAAAGGGGACAAAGAGAAGATTCTGGGAAAAAATGCCATGCTGCTTATGGGGTTGTAAAAAGAAGACTATGGCTGACACAAATCATTCTTTTTATAAACATGATGATTATTCGCAAAGATCTTGCAGAATATTGTGTAAATCATGGCAGACAGGTGTTTCATCCTCCGCGATCATGTCGTCCGAGAACCAAAGATTTCTGTCAACTCCTCTGATGATAAGGGGCAAAAAGATTG